>CAMZKQ010000112.1 GCA_947311265.1 uncultured Chlorobiota bacterium
ATCAAAAATAATGATTAAAATCCATATCGTCTAAACAAAAAAATCATGAAAAAACTCCTCCTATTTTTATTCGTTGCCTCATTATTTACAGCCACTTCCTGCTCTCGCAAGCACATGCAACTACAGGTACTCCGCCCTGCTGATGTTACTGTACCAAGCAAAATTAAAACCATTGCAATAGTCAACCATGCTGCCCCAAAAAGCAAATGGTGGAACATTGTAGAAGGCATACTTACCGGCGAAATGATTGAGCAAGATAAAAAAGGAAAAACTGAGGCCCTTGCCGGTTTATGCCAACAAATTAACAACGGCACTCGCTATAAAATTATAAATACCACCGAAGTTTTAACCGCAAGCGGTAGCATTACAGGCAAAACATTTCCTGATGCACTTTCGTGGAATCAAGTGAACTCCCTTTGCCGGAAATACAATGCCGATGCCATTTTAGCCCTAGAGCATTTCGATTCCGACTTTATTGTAAGCAACGCTTCCAAGCGTATTAAAAACGACGACGGCATTATGGAAACTCGCTATATTGCCAAAGGCACAGCCAATGTAAACTTAGGATTTAGATTATACGACCCCCAAATAAAATCAATAATAGACGAAGAAAGCTACACCCACTTTAGAGTCTGGGAATCCGAAGGCATTACTGCCGCAGATGCTGCTTTGCACCTCATTGCAAATGCTCAAGGCATCTACGGAGCAAGCCGAGAAGCCGGGGAGGTATATGCCGAAAGAATTACACCACACTATGTTAATGTAGAGCGAAGTTACTACCAAAAATCTAAAAAAGTACACATGCTTGCTAGTGGTGCTAGGCATGCCGAGGTTAACAACTGGGCAAAAGCAGAAGAGGTTTGGAAAGATGCCCTAAAAGCAACCAACGACATAAAAACACTCGGGCGAGCCACCTATAATTTAGCCCTTTGCTCGGAAGTAAATGGGGATTTAGAGCAAGCTCTAAAATGGGCACAGCAAAGTTATGCAAAATATGGCAACAAAAAAGCCAGAACCTACTCAAAAATCCTTAACCAAAGAATTGCAGACGAAGCTCTGCTGAAACACCAAATGGGCAATTAGAATGAAGCGAAAAAACTTAATTTTAATAGCTATACTATTTGCAATAGCAATAATTTATATTGTGTACAAGCAACTTCCCAGCAATTTAACATCTGCTAAAATTGCATTAAAAAACAGCCATTTAATCAACAAAATAAGCATAATACCAGAGGATAAAAGCCCAATTATACTCACAAAAGCAAAGCATTGGAGTGTCAATAAAAAATACGAAGCCAACAAAAAATCAATAGAGTTACTTTTACAAACCCTTAGTGGGCTTCAAATTAGCGAAGTTACAAATAAAACCATAGCTACAGAAAATAAAACAGGAACAATTATTAAACTCTTTGAAGGCAAAGTTCTAAAGAAAAAAATTAAAATTATAGAATTTGTTAAAGCCCGAAAAGCAACACTTATTGAGGTAGATGATATAAAAAAATACATCTATGCAAATGTACCCGGACTAGTGAACGACCTTAAAACACGTATCGTTGCAAACCCACTTTACTGGCGAACAAGAAAAATTATAAGCCTACCAGCCAACCAAATTGCAAAGCTATCTATTGACTATCAAAAAAAAGAAAAATCCTTTAGCCTACAGCAAAATTACCAACTTACAATAAATGATTACTTAGGGAATAGTATTGATTTTGACAAAGAAAAAGCCGATTTTTATTTAGCTAACTTTTTCAATATTCATTTTGAAAAAGCAATAACAACATACAGCATTCTACAAAAAGAAGCATTACAAAAACAAAACCCACTATTTATTTTAACCCTTTTAGATAAAACAGGCAATAAATACAGCATAAAAGGCTACCCAATGCCTAACGAAGATGAGCCCGAAAACATTGATACCAACCGATTTATCGCTTTAATTAATAATGACAGCGAAGTTGTAATTATGAAATATTACGATTTAGATTTGATTTTAAAAACAATTAATTACTTTGGAAAAAAGTAATAAAAGCTATATAAATTTATAAATTATTCTTACCTTTGCTTTTCAAAATCGGAAATTTTGGCTCTGCCAAAAATCAATAATTTACCCTTAAAATCAAACGCATGAAATTTATCGTATCGAGTGTAGATTTACTCTCTCGCCTACAAGTAGTTAGGAGAGTAATTAGCAATAAAAATACCCTCCCAATCCTCGACCATTTTTTATTCAACATTGCCGACCAACTACTTACCATCACCGCATCAGACTTAGAAACCACTATGATTTCTAAAATTGAACCAGACAATGTAGAAGGCGATGGCACAATTGCCATTGAAGCCAAACGATTGATGGATATTTTAAAAGAATTTCCCGAGCAACCACTCACATTTAATATAGACCCAGAAAGTTTACAAATTGATATTCTCTCCGAAAACGGGAAATTTTCAGTCGTAGGCATGGACGGCGAAGAGTTCCCCAAAGTACCCGAACTAGAAGAAGAAAAATCATCATTTACACTAGATGCCGGCATTCTTACACAAGGCATAAATAAAACAATATTTGCCACTGCCGACGACGATTTACGTCCCGTTATGAACGGCATTTTCTTTAAAATTACTGAAAACGAACTTACTTTTGTAGCTTCCGACTCTCATAAATTAGTGCGGTATAGAAGAACCGATGTAAGTGCCGACAAAGAAGCCTCATTTATTTTGCCAAAAAAACCAGCCACTATGCTAAAAGGCATTTTGCCCAAAGAAGTAGATGAAATTACCATTGAATTTGATGCTAAAAATGCAATATTTAACCTCTCGGGCAACACGCTTATTTGCCGATTAACAGAAGGGCAATTCCCTAATTACGAGTCGGTTATACCACAAGAAAACCCAAATAAATTATCCATATCAAGAGCCGATTTTTTAAACAGCCTAAAGCGGGTTGCAGTATTCTCTAACCAAGCCAGCAATCTAATCAAATTGAGCATTGCCGATACCATAATGACCGTTTCTGCACAAGATATTGATTTCTCAATTTCTGCCTACGAAAAAGTAAACTGCCGATACGAAGGCGATGCCTTAGATATTGGGTTTAAATCCTCATTCTTAGCCGAAATTTTATCCAATATGTCGGCAGAAGAAGTCGTACTTGAAATGTCCGACCCCTCTCGGGCAGGTATTATTTTACCCCTCGATAAAAATAACGATGCCGAAGACGAACTAATGCTACTTATGCCAATGATGGTTTAAGCCAACATAATTATAAATAAAAAGATACTCTCTGAAACAGGGGCAGTATCTTTTTTTGTTTAGACTCTTATCAGCTATAAAATTTCAACCCAAGTTTAAAATGGAACTCAACCTCACAAAACCACTGGCTTTTTTCGACATAGAATCTACGGGCGTAAATGTAGCCACCGATAGAATTGTAGAAATATCAATTGTTAAAATACTCCCTAATCAAAGCCAAGAGGAATTAACTTTACGAATAAACCCAACAGTAAAGATTCCCAAAGAAACCACTAAAATACATGGCATTTCAGACGAAGATGTAGCCAATTGCCCCACTTTTGCCGAAAAAGCAAAAGCCATTGCGGAATTTATAAAAGGCTGCGATTTAGCAGGTTACAACTCAAACCGTTTTGATGTACCCATTCTTGCAGAAGAATTTTTGCGTGCTGATGTCAATTTTGATTTCCGAAAAAGAAGGCTTATTGACGTGCAAACTATCTTCTTTAAAAAAGAGCAACGCACACTAACTGCCGCCTATAAATTTTACTGCAAAAAAGAACTCGAAAACGCTCACAGTGCAGCGGCAGACACTCTGGCCACCTACGAAGTGCTTAAATCTCAGCTCGATAAGTACGACGACTTAGAAAACAATGCAGAAGCACTATCAAAATACTCACACGTTACAAAAAATGTAGATTTTGCAGGTAGAGTGGTTTACGGAAAAAAAAATAAGGAATATTTTAACTTCGGAAAACATAAAGGCAAACTAGTAGAAGAAGTATTTGAAAAAGACCCAGCCTACTACTCTTGGATGATGAAGGCAGACTTCCCACTTTATACAAAAAAAATTATTACAGAGATAAAATTACGAAATTTTGGAAAATAAGTACTCGCTGCTACTTTCAATTAAAACATAATTTATATCGTTTTCGGAGATAGAAAATACAAAAATAGCCCCAAAGCACATGGAAAACACTTTAAAAGCAACAATAGCAAAAGCCTTTCAGGCTTTATACAATACCGAAATTAAAGCCGAAGATTTATCGCTACAAAGCACACGGAAAGAGTTTAAAGGCGACTTTACTTTTGTAGTCTTCCCATATTTAAGATTTTCAAAAAAGAAACCCGAGCAAACCGCCAATGAAATTGGAGAATTTCTAAAAACTAAAATTACAGAAATCATCGGTTTTAATACCATAAAAGGGTTTCTAAATATCGAATTATCATCCAGTTATTGGCTAAACGAGTTCAATAAAATTATCAATACCCAAAACTACGGGCTTGCAACACCCAGCAGCAAACCCACTATAATGATAGAGTACTCATCTCCTAACACCAACAAACCACTGCATTTGGGGCATGTTCGGAACAATTTGGTAGGCTATTCGGTAGCAGAAATTTTAAAAGCCAGCGGGCATAAATTACTCAAAGTAAACCTAATTAACGATAGGGGGATACACATCTGTAAATCCATGCTAGCTTGGGAAAAATGGGGCAATGGCGAAACCCCAGAAAGCACAAACACAAAAGGCGACCACCTTGTAGGCAAATACTACGTGCGGTTCGATAAGGAACTAAAAAAAGAAATTGCAACACTTATAGCACAAGGCAAAAGCCAAGAAGAAGCAGAAAAAGAAGCCCCACTAATGCAGCAAGTGCAAGCCATGCTACGCCAATGGGAAACTGGCGATGCGGCCACCCTTGCCTTATGGAACAAAATGAATGCTTGGGTATATAAAGGATTCGATGAAACCTATAAAAGGTTAGGCGTAGATTTCGATAAAATTTACCACGAATCCGAAACCTATCTTTTAGGCAAAACAATTGTAATCAAGGGGCTTGAAAAAGGCATCTTCTACAAAGCAGAAGACAACTCGGTTTGGTGCGATTTAACCAACGATGGATTTGATAAAAAGATACTCCTCCGCTCCGATGGCACTTCGGTATATATGACCCAAGATATTGGCACTGCAGTACAACGCTTTGAAGAGTTTGACCTTGATAGGTTAATATATGTCGTTGGTAATGAGCAAATTTACCACTTTAAAGTCCTCTTTAAAATCCTTGAAAAACTAGGCTATACTTGGGCAAAAAAGATGTATCATTTAAGCTATGGCATGGTAGAATTGCCTTTCGGCAAAATGAAATCAAGAGAAGGCACCGTAGTAGATGCCGACGATTTGCTTACAGAAATGGAAGCACAAGCCAAAGCCATTTCCAAAGCACTAGGTAAACTCGAAAACTACACCGAAGAACAAGCCAACGACACTTTTTATAAAATTGCAATTTCGGCACTAAAATACTTCATACTCAAAGTAGCCCCTGTAAAAACAATGCTATTTAACCCTGCCGAATCCATTGACTTTAATGGCAATACAGGTCCTTTTATCCTATACACTTTCGTGAGGATAAAATCATTACTAAAAAAATCAGAACTCGAAAACAGTTTGCCTAAATCCGTTGAAACAGGAATTGCAGCACAAGAAACGGAGCTTAAATTAATCCAATTAATTTCAACCTACCCTGCTATTGTTCAGCAAGCTGCCGATGATTTTAACCATGCTGCAATTGCCAACTATATTTACGAGCTAGTTAAAGAGTACAACCATTTTTATCATCAAATTACAATCCTTAAAGAAACAAATCAGCAATTAAAGCAATTTAGGTTGCTACTTTCGCAGAAAGTTAGCCAAACCATAGAGTCGGGCATGAAATTACTAGGCATTAACTTGCCCGAAAGAATGTAAGCAGCCGAACTAATTTCCTTAACAAAAAAAACAGTACTATGAATAAAGCTATTACTCTTAAAGAATTTCAGAAATCGGTAACTAATAAATTTAACTTATATAACAGCCTGTTCCTGAACCTTCCGTATAGCAACATCAGCAGTATTGGTATGCTTATTCCTATTTTACACCAAGCCTGCAAAGCAGGGCTAGACAATGGGCAAGAACCCAAGGAAATTATAGCCTCATTTTTTAAAAACCAAACCCAAATTAGCACCGAAAAGGAACAAATTGATTTCATGTTCAGAGTTATACAATATGTTGAACGTCAAGTTGTTCTGTATGATAGCGTAGAAGATGCCGCCTTCGTACATATCCAAAAATTAAATAATGACTTATCAATAAAAGATTTTTTTAATCACCCCAAAAGTGCAGAAAATGCCGAGCCAATTCTAGCAAAAATGTCCGATTTTTCTGCAAGAATTGTTTTCACTGCTCACCCTACGCAATTTTACCCCCCAGCAGTGCTTGATATTATCAGCAAATTAAGAACCCTAATTCCCGAAAACAATATAAACCAAATAGATTTATCTTTACAACAACTTGGGCTCACCTCTTTTGTAAACACAAAAAAACCAAGCCCATTAGACGAAGCAAAGCACATCATTTATTTCATGCGAAATGTATATTACGATGCCATTGCCCAATTTTATGCCACCATAAAAAACACAATTCCCAACAAAAAATTTGAGAATACAAATGTAATAAAACTCGGCTTTTGGCCTGGCGGCGATAGAGATGGCAACCCCTTTGTAACAGCAAAAACAACCCAAGCAGTAGCCGACGAACTCCGCATGAACCTTATGAAATGTTACTATGCAGACATTAGGAAACTACGAAAAAAATTAACTTTCCGAAAGGTCGAAAATAGTTTAGTAGAGCTAAAGAACAAACTCTACAAAACCATGTTTGATACTTCGCAAACACTAAACTGGAAAGACATTTTAACCCCTATAGTGAATATAAAAAACTTAGTTACAGAGCATTACAATGGCTTATATACCGAAGAAATTAATGACTTAATTTACAAAATACAAATTTTTAAAACCCACTTTGCTTCGCTAGACATTCGGCAAGACCACAGCATACACCACAAGGTAATTACAGCAATTCTAAAAAAAGAGCAACTAATCAAGGAAAACCTTAGCGAACTAAGCAGAGAAAAATTAATAAATATCCTTTTAGAAAAAGAACTAAATTTAAACCCAGAAGATTTTGAAGACACACTAATTAAAGATACCATTCAAAATATCTCTATCCTAAAAACAATTCAAGATAAAAACGGCGAAGAAGGCTGCAACCGCTATATCATTAGCAATTCCGAAGATATTTTCTCCGTCCTGTTTGTATTCGCCCTTTTTAAATGGTCGGGCTGGGAAAAAAATCAAATTACATTTGATATAATCCCTCTTTTTGAAACCATGAAAGGCATGAAAGAGTCCGATTTTATCATGCGAAATTTATTTGAAATAACAGATTACAGAAATCATGTAAATTTCCGGAATAATAGGCAAACCCTGATGCTCGGATTTTCCGATGGCACAAAAGATGGCGGCTACCTAAAAGCCAACTGGTCAATTTTTAAAACCAAAGAAAAATTATCTGCCATTTGCGAACAAAATAACATAAAAGCCCTCTTTTTTGACGGGCGAGGCGGCCCCCCAGCACGAGGTGGCGGAAAAACCCATCGCTTTTACGCCTCACAAAGCCACAATATTGCCAGCCATGAAATACAGATGACTGTACAAGGGCAAACAATCACCAGTAAATACGGCACAAAAGACCAATTTACAAACAATTGCGAGCAATTACTTACCGCTGGGCTTTTGCAAACTTTCTCGAAAAAAGAAAATGCCATACCTGCAAATTCTCGCCAACTTATCGAAAACTTATCGCAGTTAAGCTACGAAAAATACACGGACTTAAAAAATCATGAAATGTTTATTCCGTACCTCGAAAATAAAAGCACACTAAAATACTACGGTACAGCAAATATTGGCAGCCGCCCTGCCAAAAGAGGGCATAAAGCAAAATTAGAACTCACCGATTTAAGAGCAATATCCTACGTTGGCTCATGGAGCCAATTGAAGCAAAATGTACCCGGGTACTTTGGGCTTGGCACAGCTATTGAAACCTTAGTTGCTCAAGGAAAAAGCAAAGAATTAAAACAACTATTTACAGACATTCCATTCTTTAAAGCACTCATACTCAATAGTATGATGTCCCTTACAAAATCTTACTTCGAACTTACGGCATACATAAAAAAAGATAAAAAATACACCGCATTCTGGACTATCCTACACGAAGAATACAAGCTCTCTAAAGCAATGCTATTATTTATTTCTGGTTATGAAAAGTTAATGGAAGAAGAATTAATCTCCAGAAGTTCAATAGCCATAAGGGAGAAAATAGTACTACCATTGCTTGTTATTCAACAGTATGCCCTCCAAAAAATTGAAGAAAATTCAAACTACAAATCCACTTACGAAAAATTGTAAAACGTTCGCTTTATGGCAATATTAATGCCAGCCGAAACTCGGCATAAAGCAAAACAGATTTTGCAAAGCAGCTATAGAATTTTAACTTTGGATTTTAAATTCTAAAAAGATCCTTTGTTAAGATATTTAATAATTATACCCGCCCTCTTTTTTTCGTATTTAAGCAGCCAAGCACAAATTACAGGAAAATTAAAGACCGCCCAATACGGTTTGCAATATTATAGAGGTATAATTATTCCGCACCACAAATCTATAAACTACCTAACCAAAGGCTACGGGCAGATGCTCAACCTAAGCATAACCCTCCCCTCTTTTGGGCAAAAGCCATGGCATAAACTGTACAACTATCCCGATAAGGGCATTGGCTATAGCTTTACTGATTTTGGAAACCCCACAGTTTTGGGCAATTCGCACGCCCTTTATGCCTTTATAAACCTGCCAATAATTAAACGAAAATATTTCATTTTTAATTTTGATGCCACAGTTGGCGTAGCCTACCTCAACCGCCCATTCGACAAAAAAATGAATAATACAAACATCATAATAGGCTCACATTCAAATGCCTACCTGAGAGTTTATGCCAATACCAAGTTTTTAATTTCTGATAAAATAAGCCTAAAAACAGGCTTTGGCATTTCCCACTTTTCTAATGGGGCAATTAAAAAGCCCAATTTAGGCATCAACCTTATTTCAGTATTTACAGAAGTAGCCTTTAGCCCCACAACAAAAAAAATAACAGAAATAAAACCTATTGAAAAGTTTATAAAAAGTTATGATTTTTCAGTCCTACTCTCTGGTGGCTGGCGACAAAGCTATCCGCCTTACAAAAAAATATACGCCATTGCAGGAGCTAGCCTAAAGGCAGAGTATAATTTTAGCCCAAGGCATCGGGCAGGTTTAGGTTTGGATATTTTCTACGATGAAATTTATGGCATTCGTACCACCAGAGAAATTTATGAAAATAAAAAAGCCGACACGCCTTTTTTTACAGGCATACACCTTTCCTACGACTTAGTTTTTGGCAGCCTTTCTTTTACAGCACAAGTAGGATTACACCCCAGTTTACCTACTTCAGGATACCCCATTTTATACCAACGTTTTGCCCTAAAAAAACGATTTAGAAAGCACTTTTTAGCTGGCATAGGGCTAAAATCATACATGGGTACAGCACAATTTATTGAGTGGCGAACAGGATATTATTTTTCAAAAAACAAAACCAATTAATTGGTTTTAAAATTATTTTTTTGTAAGTTGTCCAACTTATACGAATACATTATCTAAAAATTACAAATTATGACACAATTTTACACCTTTAAAACAAAAATAGCTAGTTTACTCCTCTTATTTTCATTTCTTGCCTATACATCAACAGCACAAGTTATAGATGTAGATAACTCAACAGGCGGCCCTGGGGCAGCATTAGGTGTTGCCACTGGCGAATACCAGTCTTTTACCTGTGGTATTTCTGGCGATTTAACTCGGGTAGATGTTAATATAAAAGTATTTGACCTTTCCGGAGGGCTACTAGGTGTCCCAAGCGGTACTTTTCAAATAAATATTAGAGATGGCGAAGGGCTAGGCGGTGCCGTTTTAGCAACTGGACCATCTTTACTCTTAACCTCACAAACCTTTGCTTGGCAAACCCTCAATTTTGGCACACCAGCCACACTCATTAGTGGCAATAAATATACATTAGAGTTTATTGTAACCTTTGCCAACTCGCCAATTTGGGGAGTTCAAATGCAAAATAATGATGCCACTTATGCCGGCGGGCATTACTTCTCTGGCGGAGTGCAAACTTACGACCAGTACTTTAAAACCTACATACTAGCCCCTGTTACAAGCACAATATGGGAAGCCCCCGGTGTTTGGAATCCAGCTGCACCCGATGCCAGCACCGATGCTACTATCGACTTTCTATACGACATAAACACCAATATCGTTTCTAAAAACTTAACTATAAATGCTGGCAAAAGCCTAGAAGTACAACCCGGATTTTCAGTAACCGTAGAAGGCGATTTAACCAACAACGGCAACCTCACCCTAAAATCGCCCGCCAACTTAACGGCAAGCGGCTCGCTAATTACAAAAGGCACAGTAACCAATAATGGCACAATGCTAGCCCAACGCAACATTATGCCAGACCGCTGGCACTTATTGGCTTCGCCATTAGATGCCAGTATTTCAGCAATTCTACCTTTTAATATGGACTATGTTTACACCTACGACGAGCCATACTCAGGCATAGAAAACGATGATGCCTGGACACAACTGCCCTCTTTCGGAGCAAACATCATGACAGACATGGGCTACCTAGTAAAATCTGCTGCCGCAGATAACAGTGATTTTGTAATCCCCTTTGAAGGCACATTTAGAACTGGCAATGTAATTTATAGCAACCTTAGCTTTATGGCATCAGGCTATAACCTAGTGGCTAACCCCTACCCATCGGCTATAGACTGGAACGCTGCAGGCTGGACAAAAACCGCTGTAGGCGGTTCTACATGGATTTGGAACAGTACCCAGTACGCCGTTTGGGACGGTGCAATTGGCACAAATGGGGCAACAAAGGACATTCCTGCCATGCAGGCCTTTTTTGTACAAGTAAACAATGCCACCAACACTCTTGGCATGACCAACGCCGTGCGATTGCACAGTACTGCAAGCATTATGCGTAACAACCCACCACCAACCGACCTCAAGCTCGTTCGCCTTGCCGTTTCAGGCAATAACCTAACTGACGATATTGTACTCTACGATGCACAGGACAACGAAGATAGCAATAAATTCTTCTCATCAACCAACGAATTACCACAACTCTACTCCATTGAAAATGACAAAAAATTAGCCATCAATAAATTACAAAACCAATCGGATTTTGATGTAGATTTAGGGTTTGTTTGTGGCATATCAGGCAACTACACCATTAGTGCCACCGAATTTACTTACGATAGAAATACTACCGTAATACTCGAAGATTTAGTTACAGGCACAGAAATTAACCTTAGCCAAAATACAACTTATACTTTTGCTTACACCCAAGGCGAGCAAGAGCAAAGGTTTATACTCCATTTCAATAGAAGTACTGTAGGAATTGCAACGATTGCCGATACAAATATTTCTATCTATGCCGCTGAAAAAACTATTTTTATAAATAGTAAAACCCTTAAAAATGGAAATGTATCTATTTTCAATACCCTTGGGCAGGAAGTATTTACAAGCCAACTCACCAAGCAAATTACACCTAATTTGCCTAATGGGCTATACATTGTAAAAGTAAAAACAGCTAACCAAGAAGCTACAAAGCAAGTGTTTATTAACTAGTCCGTTTTACATTACATTCAATATAAAAAGCAAAGAATAATCTTTGCTTTTTTTTATGAAAAAAGTTAAGATATTTCACTCTATAAAAATGAAAAGCCAACTTATGAGCTAAGTATTTTTCTAGCGAAAGAGAAAAAAAATCACTACCTTTACAAAAAAGTAAACCATAAAAAATAAAATATGTTTAGCAAAGCAACTTATGTAGCAAGGCGAAAAGCCTTAAAGGCACTCTTAAAAAATGGAATTGCAATATTCCCATCTAACGCCTATGTGCCATATAATTACCCGCACAATGTTTATGCCTTTCGGCAAGATAGCTCGTTTTTGCAAAA
>CAMZKQ010000113.1 GCA_947311265.1 uncultured Chlorobiota bacterium
AAGGCTTCTGTAATTGTATGAATTTCTAAATCTAAACCCCTTTTATTTGGAAAATAATGCTTTTAAAGCTATCTTTAAAAGTATGAAACAAAAACAACTCGCCATACTCCTCCTTTTTTTTACCGTTTGGACAACTGCTGTATCTGCACAAAGTGCAGAATACAATAGCCCGTTAAGTTTTTAGGTAACTGCTTGATTTACAGCAAGCACTACACAAGAGGGCAGATTGCCCAATGTAATGATACGCCTATCGGCGACCCAAAACGGCTACGCCGATGAAACGGTACTGCGTTTTATCCCAGAAGCAACAGTTGAATACGATGGCGATTTTGATGCCATAAAACGCTATTCCGGAGCATCGCTTGTCCCACAGATTTTCTGTATAAGCCCGCAAGGTAGCGAGCTTGCAATTAGCACTTTGCCCGAAATTTATAACGATTTAACTCTACGCCTAGGGCTACAAGGTGGAGGGGCTGGTGTTTGCAGAATTAAAGTAGAAACAATTAATTTTGATGAGGACTTTACTCCTTTCCTTGTTGATTTGCAGGAACATGCTATAATTAATTTAATAGAAAATCCAACTTATGAGTGTATGCTTAATGACCAAAATACAAAAACTCGTTTTGAAATTCGTTTTTCTCGAACTACACTCTCTTCCAACACTATCTTTAATGCCCCAAAGGATGAGTTTGCAAACATATATACCTTTGGCAAGCAAGTATTTATAGAGCAACTCCACCAGCTACCCGGCAACTATAAAGTGCTTGATGTTTCAGGAAAAGTAATTCAGGAAGGACAGCTTACAGGCAAAATTACCGAGTTTAATTGCTTAGGAAAAAGAGGTACTTATATTGTAAAAGCACAAACTAAAGCAGGCATTTCAGTACAGAAAATTATAATTACACACTAAGTACAAAATAGGTTTGCCAATAGAGTTTTAAACCGATAATGAGTTCAGTCTAAAAGGTTACCCTACAAATTATTCTGCAAAAACAGACAAATTAAACGCTTAAAACAGACTAACAGAGTGCTATTTGTTATATGTTGCCTAGGCTTTATTTATACTCCCAAAGCCATGCTTTTGTTCTCGGGTGAGAAATGTGTAGCTTTTGGTACTCTGCTTGTGCCTCCAAAATTGTTTCGTATATCCCCACAGAAAGCCGGTAACGCCCTGCACCAGAAGGTATTATTTGTGTTTCAATACCTATTCTTGCGAGCTTTTTTTTCTCAAACTCGGCATCTTTTGCCGATGCCAAGCTCGAAACGATTAAATAGGATTTTCCTTTTTCGGGATACTTGTATTGCCCAGACCCTTCACTCCTAGTGCTTACTGGTGGCACATAAGTATCTGTTGCTCCGTTATCATTACTATTGCTGGACGATGAGTTGTTGTTCGATTTGCCATCTTCTGTTCCTGTATTATTTTCAGTACTAGCGTTGCTATTGTTATTATCAAGATTTGCATCCGTTGAAGAAGTAGTTGTGTCCTTTAAATTTTCATCATTAACACTATTTTCGGAAGTATCTACTGTGCCATCAGTACTTTCTGTATTTTCAGTATTCTCTGTATTTTTTTTATTTTCAGCAATTATAGTGTTCGAATTATTGCCTTTTTTCAGTTTTTCGGCTACTGTATTATAGCTATCTGTAAAAAAAGCGAACGTTTTAGTTTTTGTTTCAGGAAGAAAATAAAACAATGCAAAAATAGCAATTGCAGCAGCTGCCGGAATAGCTAACCAAAGCCAGCCTCTTCTTCGTTTCTTTTCGCCCCCTTCCTCAACAGGTACTGCCGATGCGTTTGTAAGCCCTTCTGGCAGGACAATCTTAGGCAAACCATAGGAGCTTAGCAGTAGATTTCCGGTAGGCAGGTAGGTAAATAATATAATACCTTCTTTTATTTTAGTAAACGTACCCAACTCAGGAAAGAGTACTTTTTTCCCCGCATTTAGCTTCGATTTAAGTGTTTTAACATACTCGGCAATTTGCCCTTGGGCATCTGCTGTGGAGATGTTTTGGTAGGCAGCCATCTGTTTTTCAAGTAAGCCATTGCTCGCCGTTTGAGAGGAGTCAAAAATAACTTCTTTACTAGGGGGCGACATGGTATTGGTCGCCTCATGGATTTGAGCTGCTTTGTACTTGGCCGTAAATGTACCAAAATCATTTAATACTACTTGGTCTTTAGTAAGTAGTATATCTTTAATATGCTGACTTATTTCCACGTGTTTTAATTTTATGACTGGAAAAAATTCCAGAGGGGTTTCTAATTAAGCAAAGATAATTAAAATATATATTATGTCAAATTTATTGTGCTAAATGTTTATTTATTTAACAAAAATGAATGATATTTGTAGGCAATCCCAAAGAATTTCTTAAATTTGATGCTTAATATATAAGGTAGAAAAATAGATGTCAAAAAAAATATTAGTAACAGGCGGAACAGGCTATATTGGTTCGCACACCACTGTAGAATTATTAAAATCGGGCTACCAAGTAGTTGCTATTGATAACCTCTCGAACTCAAAAATTGAAGTCCTCGATGGGATAAAAAAAATTGTAGGTACTGCCCCGGAGTTCCATAATGTAGATTTGGCTGATAAATTAGCCACCGCCCTTTTTTTCGATAAGCAGCCCAATTTTGATGCAATTATACACTTTGCAGCCTACAAAGCAGTAGGCGAATCGGTCGCTAACCCGCTAATGTACTACGAAAACAATTTATCTTCGCTAGTAAATGTGCTTACTGCAATGGCAAAGCATAAGATAAAAAACATTGTTTTTTCATCTTCTTGCACCGTCTATGGACAGCCCGACACCCTCCCTGTAACAGAACTATCGCCCCTTAAAAAAGCAGATTCCCCTTACGGGAATACCAAACAAATTGCCGAGGACATTATTGCCGACTCGGTTCGTGCTTTTGATATTAAGGCCATTGCCTTGCGGTATTTTAACCCTATTGGTGCACATGCCTCTGCCCAAATTGGCGAATTGCCCAACGGCACGCCTAATAATTTAGTGCCATTTATTACGCAAACCGCAATAGGAATTAGGCAAGAACTAAGTGTTTTTGGCAAAGATTATAATACCGAAGATGGCACTGCAATTAGGGATTATATACATGTCTGCGATTTGGCAGATGCCCATATTGCTGCGGTAAATCGGCTTACAGAAAATAAAACTAAGCACAATTTTGAAATCTTTAATATTGGCACTGGCAAGGGGAACTCTGTGCTGGATATTATTAAAACTTTTGAGCAAGTAAATCATTTAAAACTAAATTATAAAATCGTAGATAGGCGTGCCGGTGATATAGAAAAAGTTTGGGCAGATACCACTTTTGCCAACCAAGAACTGGGCTGGACTTCCAATCGCACACTAGAAGAATCTTTAAAATCGGCATGGGATTGGGAAAAACATTTGGACACCTAATAAGGCAGCAGCCCCCTCAATGAGCAAGCAACTTATACCAAATAGCTGTTTCGACGGATTTATCATAGCCCTAATTTTAAGGCATTTAGGCAGAAAAAGCAAAATAAAAACAATGTTTTTAAGATAAGATGACTTTTTATTTTTTCGTAAAACAATAAAACGCTATTTTTACGCCCTAAAATACCAAGTTAATGCCATTTAAGTACTTTTTTAATCATACTGTAAAGATTATCAGCATATTAGCATTTTTTTTAATGCTCTTTGCTCAATCGTATGCACAAGAAATTAAAAAACATGATAAAAAAAGTTTCCAAGGAAAAGACGGTAAACTATACTGGAACAAAAGGCTACCAGCTTATATCCGCCTAGCCAGTTCGCCCTCGGACACTGGGCAACTCCTAAAAGGGGCAAAGGCAGACGGTGCAATAAAACCCTACTACTTCGATACCGAAGGCGAAAATAATATCCGCACCAAATGGGCTACCGACCCCGAAACACAGAGTGTAATATCGCCCAAAACAGAAATGGTATGGAAAGTATATGTCGATAGTAAAGCCCCTCGCTCCATTGTCGATTTTATTGGCTCTGCAGAATTTATTACGAATAATAAACGCTACTATGGCAGCAATTTAAGTATTGATATTTTTGGGAAAGACAAACTCTCGGGCATAGACAAAACATTTTACTCCCTCAACGGGCAAGCCTACAAAGAGTTTGAAGAGGAACTTAAAATACCCACCGAAGGCGATTATATCCTAAAATATTATTCGGTAGATAATGTTGGCAACGCCGAAAAACCTAAAAGCAAACAATTTAGCCTCGATTTAACACCACCAGCATCTAATTACACACTTACAGGGGGCATGTATAAAAACATCTATTCTGTAAACACAAAAATACACCTTAATAGTAAGGACAGTATTGCTGGGGTGGCACAAATTTACTATGCCTTCGATAACGGTGCTAAAAAGAAATTAAAAAAAGGCAGTAGCCTATCTATAGCTGCACTAGAAAACGGCGACCATACCATTAGCTATTATGCCGTTGATAATGTCGATAATAAAGAAAAAGAAAATACATTCTCATTTTATTTAGATAAATTAGCTCCAATTCTTTCTTCCACAATTATTGGCGACCAGTATGTTGTAAACGGGGTAATCTATTTTTCAGGACGCTCCATGCTTAAACTCACTGGGGTAGATGATAAATCGGGGCTAAAAGAAATTCAATACTCCGTAGATGGCAAAAAATTCTTTGCCTACGAAGACCCATTTTTCCTACCCAGCATTACCGGTATGCACACCGTAAAATACTTTGCCGTAGATAATATGCAAAATAAAACCGAAGTGCTACGCATGATTGATGCCAAATATGAAAACTACGTTTTCAATGAAGAAAAAATATTTGTAGATATAAAAGCCCCCTCTGTAAGCTATAATTTTAACGGCACAAATTTCATCACCAGAGATACCCTTTTCCTTAGTGGCAATACAAAAATACGCCTAAAAGGAAAAGATGCAGAATCTGGCTTTGGAAAAATCACCTATAGAAATGATGGCAAACCAGTAGAAAACTATACTAGCGAGCTAGATTTAAAAGCACTAAAAAGTGGCTACCATACAATTGAATTTACAGGCTATGACAATGTAAACAATAACACAAAAAAAACATTTAGCTTTATTCTAGACAACACCCCACCAAAATTACACTATTTCTACAGTGTTGCAGCATACAGTAAACGAGATGGCTACGATATATTCCCTGAATATATGGAAATTTTCCTTGCCGCATCAGATATTACAACCGGAACTAAAAATATTTGGTACAAAGTAAACAATAAAAAAGAACAAAAATACTCAGGCAAAATTTCAGGCTTCAAAAAAAGCATCTTAAATACCATTACCATCCGTACCATGGATAATTTGGGCAACGAAAACACCAAAGTAATTAAATTTTACGTGGAATAACCCCCCAAAGCACTTGATTAAACCTATTAGAATAAAAAAACTAATAAATTACAAGAGTAATAATCCAGTTTACATCAAAATTTTAATATATTTGTTTCCTAACATATTCAGCAAATATTGACAGCAACTTATGCTATAATAAACGTCTTATATAATTGCGGGTATATCAAATTATTATTATCTTTGTCTTAAAAAAATGCAAAGACTAAAAATAGAAAATCCGGATACAATTAAAAAGCAAATTTATGGTTATCTCAAT
>CAMZKQ010000114.1 GCA_947311265.1 uncultured Chlorobiota bacterium
ACTTTGGAGCAGGAGCGTGCGGTCTTACTGTTTTTGACAATACATATTCTATTACCTACAAAACTGGCAGCAGAAAAGGCGACTCAACATTTATCTTGGACACACACCCTAAAATACCGGGCATGACTTTTGACAACAAGGTTATTTCTGCCAATGTACACTCCGACCGCTCCTATATTTTTGGTGCACCTTACCAACTCAACCGAACCATTAGAGGCAAATTGCCTCTCAACAAACAAAAATACATTGTAAAAGGCTCAATGCCAGACCCTGCCTACTTTGCAGCCTATGCCTTTGAGCAAAAACTAAAATCGGACAGTATAAAAATAGGTCGCCCAGCAAGCACTTTTCGGCTTTCGCCAGAAGAGGCTTTAGCAGACACTGTTCCTAGCACATTATTATTCACTACAAAATCGCCAGCACTAAGGTATATCATAGAACAGACCAACTTGCGAAGCATCAATTTATTCGCCGAACATTTATTAGTACACGCTTGCTATGGCAAAACTAAGCGGGGGAGTATCCCCGATGCTACGCTTTTTGCAAAATCCTTTTGGGCAAATAAAGGTATGCCAACTGGTGGGCTCTCATTAAACGATGGCAGCGGGCTTTCTCGTTATAACACAACAACTGCAAAGCAGATGGTATTTTTATTAAAGTACATGAAAAAACGTAAAAATTTTGAACCCTTTTATGCCAGCCTTCCCATTGCAGGAAAAAAAGGCACGATTCGCTCTATGTGCAGAGGTACGCTAGCGGCAAATAATTTGCGTGCAAAAAGTGGCTCTATTCGTGGGGTACGTGCTTACGCTGGCTATGTAAAAACTAAATCTGGGCGAAATATTGCTTTTTCAATGTCTATTAATAACTACGGGTGCTCATCGTCCCAATCTCGAAAAAAATTAGAGAAAATTATGGTGGCTATGGGAAATTTTAATAAATAATGAGGCGAATCTAAAAGCAAAAGTTTGGATATTTTTGAAAGTTGTAATAAAGTGAGTTGCCTTATGTTTAGTCAATTACAAAATTCAACCCTTGGCTACTCATTCTTCTTTTTTAGTCTTAGGCTAAACTCAATAACATTTTATATAAACTTCAAAACCTCTTATGATGAACAATTTACAAAAACTATTATCCATTTTTTTAACTTCTTTTGCCTTTTTTGTAACCGCTTGCAACACCCCAGCAAGAGTAACTTACTTTGTACAAAACACGCATCAGTATATGGATACTCTTGATGTATATATTCTTTTGGCAGAAAAATCGAACCAAATCCCCTCGATTGAGTATAAATTGAAGGCTGGTGTTGAGGAGCTACATCATTTTAAAGTGCCATTAGGCGATAAAAATACATATTATGCAAAAACATTTCCGCTAGAGAATCTCGCCAACAAAAAGGAAAAATGGATTTATGAAGTTTCTGTTTACAAAGGTAAAGTCATCAGTTCTGGCTCTATGGGTTTCCCTAGCAAAAGTATTTATACACTAATTACTATGGCGAATAATGGCGGGGCATACCTTAGCAAATCTTGCACGCCAAAGGGGAAACCCAAGGGCTACAAAGATTGGCACATTATTGCAGATGCTACAACTCGTGCCTTTTTAGGGATAGATTAACACTTATAAAAACTTAAAATTGTAAGTAAGCGTTGGCAGGATAGGAAAAAGATAAGTCTTTTCTGCTATTTTTTGCCCGGGATTATCATCGTCATCAACAAAGTTTATGCTGTATGTATTGTGGCGGTTGTAAACATTATAAATTGAAAAATTGAGACTACTTTGAAACCTTTTTGGCTTTCCGTTTTTACGCTCTTTTCTGAAATCGTAAGTAATAGAGATGTCTCCACGGTGATAATCTGGGATACGCACTCCGTTGCGTGCGGAGTACACTGGTAGCACAGTGTTGCCGTACATATACCTGCCGGTAGGCATGGTTCTGGGCGAGCCGGTGGTATAAATCCAGTTGGCAGAGGCATTTAGTCGTGGCAAAATTTCGTATGAAACAACAATTGATAAATCATTCGGGTGGTCGTAGGAAGCGGGGTAAATTTCACCATTATTAATCTCAGGAATATCTCGCTTAGCTACTGAATAGGTGTAACTTATCCAGCCTGTTAGTTTTCCAGTTTGTTTTTTTATCATCAATTCTAGGCCGTAGGCATTTGCTCCTCCGGCTCTAATTTCGCCCTCCATGTACGGGTTTAGCATGGTGCTTGCATGGTCTTTAAAATCAATAACATCATACATTTGTTTATAGTAAATTTCGGCAGAGGTTTCCAGTTGGTTATTCAGCAGGTTATGAAAATACCCAATAGCCCCTTGGTGTGCACTTTGTGGTTTTGTATTCGGGCTACTAGGAAACCAAAAATCATAAGGCGTTGGAGCAGAGGTATTTGTAGCCAAGTGCATGTACTGAATAGTTCGGGCATAACTGGCTTTTATTGAGGATTTTCCGTTTAGCTTCCAGCGGATATTTGCTCGTGGCTCAAAGCCTGAATAGGTATTAATTACACCTCCTGTATATTTTACAGTATCTGTAACTAGGTAGCCTTTGGGGTCGCTTCTATCAAATTCATAAAAGGTACTTTTCCCTACATTTTGAAACGCCGACCACCGCAGACCGTAGCGTACCGAAATATTATCTGTAATTTTATATTCATGCTCGGTATATAGTGCATATTCCATAGCAAAGCTACCGGGCATTTCAAAATCCTGAATTATACTGTCTTCGCCAAGTGCTTTTATGCTTCCGGGTTTAAAGCTATGGTAAATAGCTTGCCCACCAAATTCAATTTTGTGTTTCAAACCCAAGTACCAAGTATAGTCGTTTCGGAACGAATTATCTATGATATTTGATTTCCAGTCGAACGCCTGCTTGCCTTCTGGCACACCTAGCCCGTAAGTAAAATCGGTATATATAAAGGTGAAGTTAGAAAACAATTTATCCGAAAACAGGTGGTTAAAACGAGTGGTAAATGTTTTATTGCCATAATAGGTTTTAAAATCCTTATTAAATTTCATAATATCATCGCCCAAATAGGCAGACATATAGACCCTATTTTTATCATTTATTTTATAATTTACTTTGGCATTCAAATCATAAAAATAGATTGCCGCATCTTTAAGTGCTTCTTGTGGGAGGTACGGAAATGCCAAATCAAAATACGTTCGCCTGCCCGATACTACAAACGCCATTTTATCTTTAATTATGGGCCCCTCCAAAGTCAGCCGGCTCGAAACAGCACCTATCCCTCCATTGGCCTGAAATTTTTTTTGACTCCCTTCCTTCATACGAATATCCAAGAGCGACGATAGCCGCCCCCCATATTTTAGTGGTATTGCTCCTTTATAAATTTGAATATCCTTAACCGCATCGGGGTTAAACACGGAGAAAAACCCAAATAGGTGAGAGGAGTTATAGACTGTGGCATCGTCGAGCAAAATTAGGTTTTGATCCACACCACCACCTCGAACATGAAAGCCTGAAGAGCCTTCGCCTGCCGATTGTATGCCGGGCAAAAGTTGGATACTCTTAATAATATCCGCCTCGCCCATAAGGGTCGGGATTTTTGCAATTCGAGCTGCCGACATCTTTACTACGCTCATTTCCACAGCAGTAATATTTACGTCTTTGCGTTCGCCCTCCACAAGCACGTCTTCAATATCATTGCTCGATGGCGACAAATCAAAATGTATCATGTGGCTAGTCGTAAGTTCAATCTGCCGTTTTTCTGGCTGGTAACCCAAAAACGAAGCCGTAATATTATACGTCCCTTCCGGTATAGTTAATGAGTAAAACCCATATACATTAGTTACATTTCCTGTTTTCAGCTCTTCGATATAAATACTTGCCCCAATAAGTTCTTCGCCTGTTGAAGCATCTTTTATATAGCCACTTAGGGTGGCTTTTTGGGCAAAATTTACCAATGCTGGTAATAATAGTAAAATTATAAGTGTTATTTTTTTCATATTTTATGATATTTTTTTGCTATCCCTTTTAAAAGTACTATACAGATAACCAATCTGTAAAGAGTTGCAAATATGTATAAAATTTACTCCCCAATCAAAATTAAGCCGCCCTTCTTTTCACTTTATAATCCAGAACAGAAACCCAAAATTACAGACATTAAAAGCAATAAAAACTTTATTAACAAAAAAATAATATACAAAATTTGATTTTATTGATACAATAGCACTATTTTTGCATCTTAATTAGTACTTAGTTAATAATTGTTTTGCTTATACCCTAAAACGGTTTTATTTTCTTTATCAAAATTTAAACTTAAAACGAACTACACATGAAAGTATTAATGTTTGGCTGGGAATTCCCCCCACATATATCAGGAGGCTTAGGCACAGCATGTTACGGGCTCACAAAAAGCCTTGCCGTTTACGACGATTTAGAAATCCTTTTTGTTGTACCAAAACTCTACGGCGACGAGGACGAAAAAGTAGCCAGCCTTATTGGTGCTGGCGACGTTATGGTAAAACAGTCCAAAACCAGCTACTCGGCAACAGAGGAAGAAACAACAAGCAAAACTTTTGAAGTAAAATCTGATATTATAAAAGGGACAGCATCTACCGAAACTTTAAACTTAAAAAAAGTTAGTTTTATAGAAGTAAAATCTTTAATCCAACCTTATTTATCGCCCGACCAGTTCGACAAGTTTCTGAAAGAGCGAAATTTAGAAGCAGCCAACCTTAGAATGGGCGAAGATGGAAAATTTTATTACCTAAAAGAAGGCGAAACAAAAGTACTAAAATCTGGCTTTAAGCTAGAAAAAGACACTTGGGCAGACGGAAAATATATTTTCTCAGGAAAATATGGTACAAATTTAATGCAAGAAGTAGATAATTACGCAAAAGTAGCTGCCGTAATTGCTACCGAAAACGATTTTGATATTATCCACGCCCACGACTGGCTCACCTATGCCGCCGGGATAGCCGCCAAAGCGGTTTCCGGGAAACCGCTAATAGTTCATGTACATGCCACCGAGTACGATAGGGGGGGCGAAGGGCGTATAAACACAATCGTTCATGCACTCGAAACCAATGGTATGCAAAAGGCAGACCACGTAATTACGGTAAGCAACAAAACCAAAGATACCGCCATTCATCGCTACGGGATAAGCCCCGAAAAAATAACGACAGTATATAACGCCGTAGAACCACAGCCGGGCGAAGACCGCACTTTTAAGAAAAATGTAGATGAAAAAATAATTACCTTCTTGGGGCGAATTACCATACAAAAAGGCCCTGCTTATTTCGTAAGTGCCGCAAAAAAAGTACTTGACAAGGTCGATAACGTCCGCTTTGTAATGGCAGGCAATGGCGATATGTTCGAGGAAATGATTGAATATGCTGCCAAATTAAAAATCTCGGATAAGTTCCATTTTACCAACTTTTTAAAAGGCGATGATGTTACTAATATGTTCGCTATCAGCGATGTATATGTAATGCCTTCCATGTCCGAGCCTTTCGGTATTTCGCCTTTGGAGGCGATGCGATCGAATATTCCTGTAATTATATCCCACGAATCGGGGGTAGCCGAAGTGGTAACTACTGCCGTAAAAACTCATTTCTGGGACGATGATGCAATGGCATATGCCATTCATGCCTTTATAAAATACAAGGGACTAACGAAAATGTTTAAAAAAGGATCAAAAAAAGAAGTACTGGGCATGAAGTGGGACAAACCTGCTGGCGAGGTAAAGGCTATCTATGATATGCTTTACCAGCGGAAGTAAAAAGCACGACTTTTCAAAAATCCATTGACTAAAAAAAGTTAATCTATTTTTTATTTTAAGGCAGAGGCTTAATTTACAACAGTTTAACCCTTAGCGTATTTCGCCTCTTTTTTTAAGCTCGAAAAAGCAATCTGCACAAGCAATTACGTCTACCAGTGCATCATGTGCACCATCGAAGCCTTTGCCAAAGAGTTTGATATGTAGCTCTGTTAAATTTGGCCATTTATAATTCCCATACCGCCCCGGCAACTTACAAAAATCGACTGCCTCCATCATGGTATCTCGCCGAGGCAATTTTTTGCCTAATTTTTCAATTTTCTTACGGATAAACTCTGCCGCAACAATTTTCTCATCGAAGCTAATATTATGTGCCACAAGCATTTCCGACTTCAACATCGCCCCCCGAAAAGCATTAAGTACCGTTGTTAAATCGTCGCCCTCTGCCATTGCTTTTTCGGTACTAATCCCATGCACATCAGAGGCTTCCGTAGGTATTGTATAGCCTTCTGGCTTTATAATAAACATTTTCTTTTCAATGATTTTTTCTTGGCTATCGTAGATTATCCAAGCAATTTGCACCATTCTAGGCCAGTTTTCAGTATCCGAAGCTGGTGCTTTATAATTTTTAGGCAAGCCTGTTGTTTCAGTATCGAAAAATAAATACATAAGATGTCATATCTGTTTAAGTGAACTACACAAAAGTAAGCTAAGTTTCTTGTTTTCATAATACTTTTATGAGTATTTTTACAGAAATATAGTTATGAACAGCTCCAAACACATCATAGGGAGTTAATAATCAAAACTTTAACTAAAAAAACAAAAAAAATATATATTTTACTTTAATTTATTTTGATTTTTAAAATAAAATTAACGTTCTTTGCAATCCGAAAATAGAAAAAGAAAAACACTTTAAGAAAAAGAAAAATGTCAAGAATTTGTCAAATAACAGGAAAAAAAGTGATGGTTGGTAACAACGTATCCCACTCTAAAAGAAGAACAAAGAGAAAGTTTTATCCCAATTTGTTTAATAAAAAGTACTACCTAGAGTCGGAAGACCGCTGGATTACTTTAAAGCTATCCGCTAACGGAATGCGAACAATTAATAAAAATGGACTTTTAGCGACCTTAAAAAAAGCAAAAGCACAAGGACATTTAAAAAATTATTAAGGTATTAAAGTAGCTAACTACTTAATTCTAAAACACAAGTAAAAATTACACACAATGGCTAAAGGCAATAGAGTACAAGTTATATTAGAATGCACTGAGCATAAAGAAAGTGGGCAACCAGGCACTTCAAGATATATTACTACTAAAAACAGAAAAAATACTCCTGGACGAATTGAGTTAAAAAAATTCAACCCTATTTTGCGTCGTTATACGCTTCATAAAGAAATAAAGTAACAAGCAAATAAAGTATCTGTTAAAATAACAATCAGGTCATAGACCTACAAAATAAAAAATCATGGCAAAGAAAGTTGTTGCATCGCTTCAAAAAGGAGCAGGTAAAGAATATTCAAAAGTAATTAAAATGGTAAAATCACCAAAAACAGGTGCTTACTCATTCAAAGAATCTATCATTCACAACGATTTAGTAAAAGATTTCTTCGCAAACAAGAAATAACTAAACGCTACTTTTGACTAAAAATTATACAGCTTTTCTATTTTATAGAAAAGCTATTTTTGGTTTAAGCTATAAGGACTATTAGCCAACACCAAGCTACTCATTAAACAAGTCATTACCAATAAATTACACACTCATTTCAAGGTAAAACTAGACTTAAAATTACTTTACTAAAACCTCAATATAATTTATGGCTTTCTTCGGATTATTTTCAAAAGACAAAAAAGAAGATTTAGACAAAGGATTGTCTAAAACTAAAGCAAACATTTTCCAAAAGCTATCCCGCTCTGTAGCAGGCAAAGCAACAGTGGACGATGAGGTGCTCGATAACCTAGAAGAGGTACTCATCGGCTCTGATGTTGGGGTAGATACAACTCTAAAAATCATTAACAAAATTGAGGCTAGGGTAGCAAAGGATAAATACCTAGGCACTAGCGAATTAAATAAAATCTTAAAAGAAGAGGTCGCCGCATTATTGTCCGAAAACGAAGCCAGCTCGCCTGTTGGTGGCTGGAATACCGAAGACGGCTTGCCTTATGTAATTATGGTTGTAGGTGTAAACGGTGTAGGAAAAACCACAACAATTGGCAAACTTGCCAACCAGTTTAAAAATGATGGCAAGAAAGTAGTGCTTGGTGCTGCCGATACATTTAGAGCTGCTGCTGTAGAGCAACTTGTAATTTGGGGCGAGCGGGTTGGCGTGCCTGTTATAAAACAAGGCATGGGTGCAGACCCAGCATCTGTGGCATTCGATACATTAAAATCTGCCGTGGCCTCCAAAGCAGATGTTGTAATTATTGATACTGCAGGGCGTTCGCACAACAAAATAAATTTAATGAACGAGCTTTCTAAAATAAAGAAAGTAATGCAAAAAATGATCCCTTCTGCACCGCATGAAATTTTGCTCGTACTCGATGGCTCAACAGGACAAAATGCGTTTGAACAAGCCAAACAATTTACACTTGCTACCGAGGTTAATGCACTAGCCCTCACAAAACTAGATG
>CAMZKQ010000115.1 GCA_947311265.1 uncultured Chlorobiota bacterium
GAAGCCGAAAGGAAAATGAAAAAAGAGTAAACAAATGCTAACAAAAAATATACGTAATTGCGGTTTTGTTGCTAAATCAAAGGTTTGTATCTTTGAAAAAAATTAAGTACTAAATTGAAAAGTAAGTACTTTAAAATCCGCAACTACGTTTATACCAACCGTTAAAAATAAATACCTACAAATCCATTATTTTAATAACAACTAAATGATGCAAAAATTAACAGCACACGAAAGCGAACGGTATAAAAAACATATCCAGTTGCCCGAAATTGGGGTTGCTGGGCAGGAGCAATTAAAATCGGCACGGGTGTTGGCCGTAGGTGCTGGTGGTTTAGGAGCACCACTTTTACAATATTTGGTAGCGGCAGGGGTGGGTACTGTGGGCATTGCCGACCAAGATACCGTAGAGTTGAGTAATTTGCATCGGCAGTTACTCTACAGCGACAGTTCGGTTGGGCAACCGAAAACAAAGATAGCTAAGGAGCGGTTGGAGGCACAAAATAAAAATGTAAAAATTATTTTGCACGAAAAATTTATCACCAAAGCAACCGCCCAAAGCACCTTATCTCAATACGATATTATTGCCGATTGTACCGATAATATTACAACTAGGTATTTACTTAGCGACGTTTGTAAAAAGCTAGGCAAGCCACTTGTTTATGGTTCGGTATATAAATATGAAGGACAGATTTCGGTATTTAGCTATAAAAATGGACCGGCTTACCGAGATGTTTTTCCTGAAAACGATGAGCGAGCAACATTTGAACCTGCACAGGTGGGTCTTTTGGGTATTCTGCCCGCAGTTATTGGTTCGCTACAGGCTATGGAGGTAATTAAAATTATTTGCAATTTGGGCAATGTCCTTTCTGGCAAAATATTCTATATGAATACCTTAACTTTACAAAGTTATATTATGAAATTTTAAACCCAACAAGTGGGCTTAATATAAGGTCTGTAAATTTGTGAAGTACTTATTTTGTCTGTTTTTAATTTAATTTTCAAATCAGATTTACATATTGCCACTTTTTTTGTACTTTTACGGTGATTTTTTTCAAATGCTAGCCAATTCAATGCTGCAAATAATCTAAAATAGCCTTGTGCTTGTAACAGATGAAAATAAAAAAACTTTATTCAATACAATCTAAACTGGCTTACATTATAGGCATTACCATGTTTTTTATGCTTTCGCTTTTTTGGGGGGGGTATTACTACAGCACTAAAGTAATTGCTGAAAATACAATTGTTTCTGAATTAAATGAATTAAACAACGCTGCTCTTCAGCTAGAAAAGGCACTCCAAACCTTTGCTCAGGCGAAACATCGCCCAGAATTTTACGAAACTGGGGAGGATAAGTACAGCAAAGAAGTCAATACAATTTTACAAACCATTAACGAAAAAACATCTAAATTTACGCTAAAAAACAACCCTAAAAATGAAGAAATAAGGGCACTATTTGTACTTGTAAAGCAACAAATTGAACAGTATAAAAAGACCTTTAATATTTTAAATGCTAATATCGTAAAAGTAGGAAATTCAGAATACGGGGCGTTTGCAGATATGAAATTCTCCTCCGAGAATGTCCGTAACAAGGTGCATGAATACGGTAATAACTCCGCAAAAATGATGTATGTTAGCATTCAAGAGCAGGAAAAAGTATTTTATACCGACTACACCAAGAAGTCGCAAGAAGAATTATCTAGGCTCTGCATATCCTTAATTAATTACATTCGCTTTTTAGCAGGCTCGGACAAGTACGAGCTGTACGGCAACCGGCAAATTGCCGATGCTACGGCTAAGTACATGCGTGATTTTGAGACATATACACGAGTTTTAATAAAAAATGGCTTGCAGCGAAAAAATGGTACTTATGGGCAACTAATAAGTTATGGTACTGAGTTAAAGACAAGCATTAGGAGCATTACTGAAAAAGTACAGAACAAAACGCAACAAGACAGCCAACGCAATACATCTTATTTACTCATTTTTAGTATCTGTTTTATCCTTATTGTGCTGCTTGCCCAACTCTTTATTTCTAAAAATATTATTGGTCGCTTATCACTTCTAAAAAAGAAAGCTACTCAGGCAAAGTTAAGCGATAAGGAGGCTAAACAGATTATAAAAGGCAAGGACGAAGTCAGCCAAATTGCAATTCATATTGACCGTATATTTGATTCAATTTCGGTACACAAAAACTTTATTGCGGCCTTAGCAAAAGAGGATTATACGCAACCACTTTTACCGCCATTTTCAGACGAAGAAATAGGGCAAGCATTGCTCGATCTAAAAAACAGGCTAGTTTTTAGTAAAAATAAGCAAACAGAGGAGGCTATTAATAAGGAGAAACAAGATTGGCACGTTAATGGGCTAGCCAAATTTAGTGATATTCTTAGGAAATACTCCACAGATATTAATGAGTTATCGTTCCAGTTAATCTCCGAACTTACCGCCTTTTTAGCGGCAAGTATTGGTGGTTTCTATATTACCGATTTTCAAGATAAGCAAGTAATCCTTCGGCTTCAATCCTCGTATGCTTTCGACAAGAAGAAGTTATTAATCAACACAATACAACTAGGAGAAGGCATTATTGGAACTTGTGCCACCGAACAGACAACTTTTTATTATGATAAAATTCCTGAAAACTATGTTAAAATCCATTCTGGTTTTGGTAGCACCAACCCTAAATCGCTTCTGATTGTACCCGTTGCAACAGGCGGTAAAGTGTATGGGGTTATAGAGCTTGCTTCTCTAAATAAATTTAGTAAAGAGGCGATTGTATTTACCGAAAAATTATGCGAAGATATTGCCTCTACACTTTCTTATATGAGCTCTAACATTGAAAATGAAAAGAGATTGACCAAGATGAGCCTAGAAATAGAGGCACTAAAAAAACAGCTAGACGAACATTCTATAATTGCTCAATAATTTTATTGAAATATTTATCATTTTCAAGCTTAAAAACTGCAATTATATCTGCTTCCTCCCGTACTACTTTTAAAAATTCAGTAGATTTTAATTTTTCGGAAAAAATAAAAATAAAAAAATCAATTGTTTTATACTTACTGTGTAATGCTTTATTGCCTGCTTTACTGGCAATTAATTTAATATCAGCAACCTCCTGAGTGTCTTGCGAAAACACCTCAAATTCAAATTTCCTGTTGGCTTTGGAAACAATGAAACTTGTGCCTTGGGCAAGGTTTATTTTAAACCTTTGGTTAAGCAACCAAGATAAGCTATAGGCTTTAATATTTGCAGCAACCCCATAAATATCAGGTTCATTTTTAGCTTCTAACGGTATTACTATTTTTTTAGCCACTGTGTACCTTTGTGTTTACTTATTTCTTGCATTGCTATTTTTGCGGCCGATTGCTCCGCTTGTTTTTTCGAGAGCCCTCTGCCCTGGCCTACTGTATGCCCATTTATCCTTAGGCAAGAATAAAAATATTTTTTGTTATAATCCTCGTAATCAGTATAATATTCAGTCTCAATTTTATTTTTCTGTGCCCATTCAATTAATTTACTTTTAAAATTAGTATCATAAACAAAAAGTGCCGAAATATCTAGGTGTTTATTTATGATTTGCTTTAGAATAAATTGTTGGGTTATTTTGTAGCCTTTATCCAAATAAATTGCACCTATAAATGCTTCAAAAGCATCTTCTAAAATCCGCCCTTTTGCATTAGCTGTTACCCGAGAGTTGATAAGGCTATCCAGCTTTATTTTCCTTGCAATTTCTGCTAGTTTTTTTCCATTAACAATATTTGACCTTACTTTTGTAAGTGTACCTTCGTGAGATTTTGGGTATTTTTTATACAAAAAATCGCTAATAATTGCATCAAGAATAGCATCGCCTAAGTACTCCAGCCTTTCGTTATTTCCTTCAATGCCCTTAACCGTATATGAAATTGATTTATGTGTAAGTGCTAATTCGTAAAGGTGCAAGTTGCTCGGCGAAAATTTAAGGATTTCTCCAAGGGACTTTTCTAGTTTAGACTTTTTTCTAAATATTTTTTTTACAAATTGTATCACATTACTAATAGCTAAGGCGTTAGTTTTCTATAGTTGCACTTGTCTAGTACTGCCCATTAAAGGATTTACAGAATAAGCAAGTTACTCTGTAAACCCGTTATAGTAAGCCAATCGAAAATAATTAAGTCGTCCAGTTTTCACTACTGGCTACTCACATTTTTTAAAAACCACTGAGGCATTGTGCCCCCCAAAGCCAAATGTATTGCTAAGAGCTGCATTTACAGTACGTTTTTTAGAAGTATTAAATGTAAAATCTAATTTACTATCAATGTTCGGGTCTAGCTCAAACTGATTTATGGTCGGCGGAACTTCGCCAGTTTTTATGGCCATAATTGCAGCAATTGCCTCAACTGCCCCTGTTGCCCCGAGTAAGTGTCCAGTCATTGATTTTGTTGAGCTGATACTTAACTTATAGGCATGCTCTCCAAAGACTTTTTTTACTGCAAGTGGCTCTGCAATATCGCCTAGCCCCGTTGAGGTACCGTGCAAATTAACATAATCAATTTCTTCGGGCTGCATACCTGCATCTTCTAATGCGTTTTGCATTACTTTTGAGGCCCCTCTACCTTCTGGGTGTGGTGCTGTAATATGGTGTGCATCAGCAGATAAGCCAGCACCAACAAATTCAGCGTATATTTTTGCTCCACGTTTTTTGGCGTGTTCGTACTCTTCAACAATTAGTGCTCCTGCACCATCTCCCATAACAAAACCATCTCTTCCTGTATCAAATGGGCGAGATGCTGTTTTAGGGTCGTCGTTTCTTTCAGATAACGCCTTAAGGGCGTTAAATCCTGCAAGTCCAGCTTCTGTTATTGCGGCCTCAGAACCCCCTGAAAGGATAATATCTGCCTTGCCTGTTTGGATATACATTAAGGCATCAATCAGTGCATTTGTAGATGATGCACAAGCAGATACTGTGGTAAAGTTAGGGCCTCGCAAGTCGTATTTTATAGAGATATGTCCGCCTGCAATATCGGCTATCATTTTAGGGATAAAAAACGGATTGAAACGGGGTACACAATCTTCTTTTTGATATTCTTTTACTTGCTGTGTAAAAGTATCTAATCCTCCAATTCCGGAACCCCAAATGACCCCAAATCGGTCTTTATCCACTTTTTCCATATCAATGCCCGAGTCAAGCATAGCTTCATCGCTAGCAATTAGGGCAAACTGGGTAAAGCGATCCATTTTCCGTGCCTTTGGTTTTTTGAAGTACTTGAGGGGGTCATAATTTTTGACTTCGCAGGCAAATCTGGTTTTAAATTTTGTGGCATCAAATAATGTAATAGGTGCAGCACCGCTAACTCCTTTTAACATATTTTCCCATGTCTCGGACAGGTTATGCCCTAGTGCATTTATTGTACCGAGTCCGGTAATTACTACTCTTCTTGGTTTCATATTTTTTTATTAGTAAACTACTATTCATACAAAAACAGTTTTACAAAAATAAAACTGTAATACACTCAATATCAATAATTAAATATACTCAAATCAATTTAATTGTTAGAAAAATCTATAACAAAAGTAATCTAGTATAAATAGAAAAAGAAGAGAGCTTAGGAATTGTAGGCAAATAAATTGCTTATTTACTTACAATTCCTTAGTTTTCTTTTAGTATCCTTACTTGGAATTTGATTCGATGTAAGAAACGGCATCGCCTACTGTTCCTATGCTTTCTGCCTCTGCATCTGGTATAGAGATGTTAAATTCCTTTTCAAATTCCATGATTAACTCAACTGTATCAAGAGAGTCTGCTCCCAAGTCGTTTGTAAAGCTAGCTTCTGGGCTTACTTCGTTCTCATCAACTCCTAGTTTATCAACGATAATTGCTTTTACTCTTGAAGAAATATCTGACATAATTTTAAATTTTAGTTAGTAAATAAAGATATTTAATTTTGTGCAAAGAAAAATAATTACTTAAAAAAAAAAAAATAAACAGTCAAAAAGTTTACTTTTACATTAAAATATTTTGTAATACTAGTTTCTTGGCACTTCAATATTACAAAATTATTGCTTCATTTTTATTTTTTTAACAAGTTTTAACCAAAGTGTTTTGCAGAGTTTAGTGTATGAAAATAACAAAATCCATAGGAGCCTTTTTTTTCCATTGTTTTTTTCTGCCATAATTTGGGGGGTAAAAATTATTGAATCGGCTTTGCCTTACAGTTTTGCTAAATTCGGGATTTATCCTAAAACGCTCTTTGGTTTAAAGGGGGTGCTTTTTGCCCCTTTTATTCATGATGATTTTTCGCATTTAGTGTCCAACACGGTTCCGCTTGTGATTTTGGGGGCAATGCTTTTCTTCTTTTATCCACGAAGTGGGCTAAAAGCGATGGCTTTAATTTGGCTTATTGGTGGTCTTGCGGTTTGGGCTACTGCTCGGAGTGCCTACCATATTGGGGCTAGTGGTCTTGTTTTTGGTTTAGTGTCCTTTCTTCTTTTTTCAGGTATTATTCATAAAAAGCGGCAACTTTATGCGGTGTCTTTAATTATTATTTTCTTGTATGGTAGTATGATACAGGGTGTTTTTCCTGGCGATATAGCAATTTCTTGGGAGGGGCATTTATCCGGTTTTATTTCGGGGGGATTTGCGGCTGTTATTTTCATGAAAATAGAGCCTTATAATAGTGTGTACGATAAGGAGTTGGTTAAAGAGGATTTTGAAAATATTACAATTTCGGAGCCTGAATTTGGCGATAAGTTTAGTGAGGTGGAGTATTTTTTTAAAGCGGAAGAGTAACGAAAAAAACGTTGGGCTGAAAATTAAAGGGTTTTAAATTGGGGTTAATCAAAAGGTTATTCTCTATATAAATCTAATTTTAAGGAAATTACAAAATCGTGTAAAGGTGTTTTTATGATTTTAAAAATGATTTTTTAATTAATTGGCGAAAAAATAGAGCATATTAGCTATGTTCACGACCATACAAGGAATAGTTGGGTTCTGGGTTTCAAGATATTAACGCTTGAATCTTGGGACGAAAAGAGTTTTATCGGGCTTGATTTTACTTTGCAAAAAAAATATTAGAGCTATTAGATGTAGAGATTAACAATTTAATACGCAAAATTATGAACCAAGAAAAAAACAGAACCTAAAATAATAAAAATGTTAATTGCTTTAAAAACCGTAAAATAAGAACTCTTTTTGCAACCATATTATAACTACCTGTAAATAAGCAGAATAAAGCAATAAAACAAGGTCAAATTATAAAATAAATACAGTATATATCAAGGAGCTAACCAGTCCAAAACTTTAGTTAGTAAAAATAAGCTCATGTAGTTTTACAAGTTAAGAAACATTTTGTTTTTGAAAAATTTAAAATTTGGAAAAAGAAATCAAAAATAAAAACTTACCTTTGTTGCAAAATCCTATAAGTAAACTAAATGTCGAATATCCCATTACCAGAACGTGCTCGTCCAAAGCGTTTAGATAATTACATAGGGCAACAGCACCTTGTAGGAAAAGGGGCTATTCTACGAAAAATGATTGACTCGGGCAAACTTTCCTCATTTATTTTGTGGGGCCCTCCCGGAGTAGGCAAAACTACGCTTGCAAAAATTATTGCAGCCAAGCTAGAACGCCCTTTTTATACACTAAGTGCGGTAACATCTGGCGTAAAAGACGTGCGTGAGGTAATAAAACAAGCCAAAAGCCGCCAATTTTTCTCGAGTTTTAGCCCCATTCTTTTTATTGATGAAATTCACCGATTTAGCAAATCCCAACAAGACTCCTTGCTTGGAGCGGTAGAAGATGGTACATTTACATTAATTGGAGCAACTACCGAAAACCCCTCGTTTGAAGTTATCTCGCCTTTACTCTCTCGCTGCCAAGTCTATATTTTAGAGCCTTTAAATAAAGCAGATTTAAAACAGCTTTTTGAGCAAACTATTGCCCAAGATATTGAGCTAAAACAGCTAAATATTAAAGTAAAAGAAACCGATGCTTTATTTCTCCATGCCGGAGGAGATGCACGTAAACTACTAAACATCATAGAGTTAGTAGTAAACTCATCTCCAGAAAAGGTCATCTTTTCTGATGCGATTGTAAATAATGTATTACAACAAAAAATAGCCAGCTACGATAAAAATGGAGAGATGCACTACGACATCATTTCTGCATTTATAAAATCAATAAGGGGTAGCGACCCCAATGCAGCAATTTACTGGCTTGCCCGAATGGTTGAAGGCGGCGAAGATGTAAAATTTATTGCCCGCCGCCTAATTATTTCAGCAGCAGAAGATATTGGGTTAGCCAACCCAAATGCACTCCTTTTGGCCAACTCTTGCTTTCAGGCAGTTTCAATAATTGGATTTCCAGAATCCCGAATTATACTCTCGGAAGCCACAATTTATTTGGCCAATTCGCCCAAAAGCAATTCTGCCTACATGGCCATAGGCGATGCACAGCAACTCGTAAAAAAAACAGGTAATTTGCCAGTCCCGCTTTCGCTACGCAACTCCCCCACAAAATTAATGAAAGAGTTAGGCTACGGAAAAGGCTACAAATATTCGCATGCTTACAAAAATAATTTTGCAGAGCAAGAATTTTTGCCCGAAGAAATTTCAGGCACATCAATTTACAAAGCTGGGGATAACCCCCACGAAAATAAATCTGCCCAAATACTAAAATCCTTTTGGGGCAAGCGCTATAAATTTTAAATGTATTTTCTAGCTTTTCTTTTGCAACCACTTAAAAAAAATATCATCATATAATAGAATTTATCTGCCAATAAATCTCAAATAAAAAAAAGAGTACCGAAATTTGATATGAATAACTGAAACTTTTGTTTAAATTTGCATCAGAAAAATCATTAAATTATCATAATTATGAAACAAAAACTTACTTTTTTAATGGCAATCCTGCTTAGCTCAATGGGGGCATTTGCCCAGCTGGACACCTCTGCAACACGGCTAGTGGC
>CAMZKQ010000116.1 GCA_947311265.1 uncultured Chlorobiota bacterium
CCTCCCCCACCCGACACTACCGAAACCATCGTTTTTAATCCTGTAAAAGACAAATTTAAAAACAACGAAATTATACAACTAAATAAGGTTAATATCGTTAAAAAAGAGCGGACTATAATCCCTCATTTTGGGATTATTTATTTTGATTTTGATAAAGATGATATAAAAGACCAATCGCATGGAATGCTTGGTTTAATTGTAAAATACCTAAAAGAAAATCCTGCGGCAACTGTAAAAATTGATGGGCATACCGACAATAAAGGGTCTGACAAATACAATACTTTTCTACCGGAATACAGGGCAAAATCGGTAGTAGAGTATTTTATAAAAGAGGGCATTGCCAAAGAACGCACGGCATACGAAGGCTTTTCGTTTAAGAAGCCCTTAGTGTCTAACGCCACAGAGGAAGGGCGTGCCAAAAATAGGCGAGTAGAATTTACAATTACATTGGACGACTAGGGCTTGAGTTTTGAATACACTTAAATCCCCAATCTAAAAGTCGCCCTGTGAATTATTTTGCCAAAAGCACCAAAGTTAACACCTGAAAAAATCAGTTGATAAAACTACTCACAGGGCGGCTAGTCAGTTTTTTTGCTTTTAGCTTGCCCAACAATTCAAAATTTAACGACCTGCTCCTACCATTCATAGGATTACTATTTTGCTTTGCATTTAGTTACTATCTTTGCAGTATGTTCAAACTTAACAAAAAATCCTATGAAAAAATTAATTTTATCAGTACTTATCCTGCTTACAATTTCGCCCGTTTTTGCACAATACGAGTTTTACCAATCCGAAGATAATTATGGATTTCCGCTTACGGAAACTTTTGGGAGCGATTTTAAATCGGCCAAAATTTATTTTGAAAGCCAACAAATGGGCGTTTCGTCAGGAAAGAAATTAGTGGTTGAATTTAAGTTTAATAAAGCAGGCTTCGTGAGCAGTTTTAAAAAAGAATACGAGTTTGCCCAGCGTTTTGAGGCACTTGGCACAAAGTATATAAATGAGGCAACGCTTGCCTACAACTCCAAAGGGTTGCTTAGTGCTGCGGATTACACCGATTATCTGGACAGGGAGTATAAGGCGACCTATAAATTTGACGAAAAAGGAAATTGTATTTCGCAAACCAATACCACTATAGGCGAAAATGATACTCGGGAAATTACTTATAACTACAAAAACAATAAGCTATCTTCGGTCGTTTCTAGAACCGAAACTGGCACAAGCTGGATAACTTACGATTATTCCCAAAAGAATAAAAAAATAATTGAGCAAGGGGTGGGCAAGTTGAAAAAAAAGCACAAAAAAAGAAAAATTGCTACCCGAACAGAAATTCGCTACAACGCCAACAGCACTATTGCAGAAGAGTTGTATTATGCTGATTTTGAAGGAGGTAGAAAAGCCTTGAAATTAGAGAAAACCAAAGTGTACGACTACGGCATATTGGGCAGACTAAAAAGAATTACCACCACCCCACCCCCAGAGCTAGGGAAAAGCTATGGCGACAAACTGGGATATACAAAAAGGGTATCCGAATATTTTTATCACGGCAATACGCTAAGAGTAAAAAAAATAGAAATGGAAACTTTCTTGGATTACAACAATGCCTCGAACAAAAGTGCCCTGTTTTTTGAATATCAATAGCTAAAAATGAGTGCTCCATAAACGGAGCTTTTAGCACATGGAGTAGTTGTGAAATACTTTCATTTTTTCGTTTTTTTTAAGCTATTTTAACTACCTTTGCCATTGCTTATTATCCTCTATTTGGGAGAGTGCAATTCTTCATAAATAGCTTAAAACTATAAAAAAAAACGAACGATGAAATCAAAATTGACAGCCTTAAAAACCTAATTTTAACTGCCAAGCAGGATACTGTTAAAGTTGATATTTATTGTAAATTATCAAGTAGGCTAAATAGAAACAATCTAAAACAAGCACGTGCATACGCAGATACGGCATTATCAATATCAAAAAAAATAAACTGGCAGGAAGGCATTGCTGATGCAACAATCTGGGTAAGTGCGGTAGAAATAAATACCGGAAAATATGATATTGCAGACTCTCTTATTTTTGAAAGCCTAAAAATATATGAAAAGGAAAAAGATATTGAAGGGCAAAAAAACTGCTATAATAATTTGGCAATAACGCAATACTACAGAGGAAATACCGAAAAAGCAATTTATTTTTCAAAAAAAGCACTACATATTGCCAAACAAATGAATGGCAATAAAACTATCCCTAAACTGTATAACAATATTGGCCTAATGTATAATTATATTGGGCTTTATGATAGTGCATTAGTATATAATTTTAAAGCTATAGAAGGTTTTGAAAAGTTAGAACACAAAGCTGGGATTAAAGGCTGCTACTTAAATATTGGCAATATATATCATCTGTTGAAAGATAGCACATCTGCTATACTGTACTTAAATAAAGCCTTGAAAATGAACCTGAAAATGGACGACAAAAGAGGATTAAGCATGACTTACACAGGTCTTGCTAATTTTTATTTAGAGTATAATAAATTAAAAAAAGCTAACGACTTACTCGTAAAAGCTATCAATATTGATACGGAAAATAAAGATACATACGGCATTGCCGTAAATACATTAACACTAGGCAGAGTATTAAAAAAGCAAAAAAATATGCCCTTGCAATTATAAAATTTAACGAAGCTAGCGAACTTTATAGTAAAATGGGTGATAAACATGGGCTCTGGGATATTTACTATCATCTTTCGGACGCTTATTTCTTACAAAAGAACTACTCAGAAGCTAAAAAATACGGTGAAAAATCATTAGACCTTTCAACTGAAATAAACGAAAAAAATAGTGAGCGGAAAAGTCTTACAATGCTTTCAAACATAAATATGAAAACAACTAATTTTAAAGAAGCATATACCTATTTAATAAAAGCAAACCTATTGAAAGATAGCCTTTTTTCAGAAAATAAACAAAATGAAATAGATAAACTAAATATAAAATACCAAACCACCCAAAAAGAAAACGAAAATAAAAAGCTTGACTACCAAAACAGTCTACAAAAAGAAGAAAATGAAAAAATAAAAGCACAAAATATTTTAATTATTCTAAGTTCCTTATTTGCAATACTTCTGCTAATTGCTATTTTTGTGATTTTAAGGAAAAGCCAAAAGCACAAATTCAACAAACAGCTCCTGCGTGAAATTGATGAGCAAAACGACATCATTGCAAAAAACCTACACGATGGCATGAGTGGCTACCTACATTCGGTAAGGGATAGTTTGCTACACAAAAACGAAAATAACAACCTTTTAAACAACGAAATTAAAATTATAAAACGCTCACAAAAAGAACTACGCTTTTTGATGAAACAACTAAGTTCGCCTTTCTACAAGAACAAAAATTTCAGCCTAGCAGAAGAACTCAATGACCTAAATAATTTCTACGAAAATACAAGCAATTTTAAAATCGAAAGCTATTTCGACAACTCCATAAGTTGGGAAAATATTAGCTACGAAAACAAACTACAAATCTACAAACTGGCACAAGAACTCTTGGCAAACGTTAAGAAGCATTCAGGTGCTTCGCAAATCAACCTGCAAATTATAAAAGACAAAAAAGACCTTTTACTCTCCATCGAAGACAACGGAAAAGGCTTTGATACAAAAGCCACAAACCAAGGGTACGGACTCAAAAATATAACCAAGCGAATGGAAGAACTTAAAGGCGAAATACAGATTGATAGTAGTGCTGAAAAAGGTACTTTTATTTCACTAAAACTACCTATTCTAAATTAAGAAACTATACCATGGAAAACCAACTATCGTTTTTGCTCGCCGACGACCACGACACAATACTCTCTGGTTTAAAATATGAACTCAAAGATAAATTTACAAACCCGAAAATAACTACTACAGAAAACCCCCAAAAAGCCCTCGAAGCTACAAGGAATATTTTTTTTGATTTTGCAATTATCGATATTTCATTCCGCAACCAACTAAACACGGACGGCATAGAGTTGTGCCGAAAAATAAGAATAATACAACCCAAAATCAAACTGATTAGCTACACAAGTTATGCCGACAGTACACACTATATAAACCAGCTGCAAAAAATAGGTGTAGAAGCAATCGTTTCAAAAAACGACGGGAATTTTGCCCTTATATTTGCAATAAGCGAAATTTTACTAGGCAATATCCCCGCACATAGCCGAGAAGTTTATGCTACGATTGTAAAAAATGAAGAACGAAAAAAACAAAATAATTTTTTGCTGAGCCCCAGAGAAAAAGAAATATTAATACTGATACACAAATACCTAAGCTATCCTCAAATTGCAGAAAAATTATCGGTAAGTATTAATACCGTTACATCTCATGCCAAAAATTTGCATTGCAAATGCAAAGTCAGAAAAAAACAAGAACTTATCGAGAAAACAAAAAATATAATTGATTTGTTATAAAATAACAACTTACTTTTTTTTATATAATACCACTTAATAAAAGCCCAGTATGAAACGCTCATACTGGGCTTTTGCTAGCTCACATATTTCATGTGGCAAAATACTTAAAAAATTCACATAACCATGTGGGTTTTTGCCTCATAATTGCCTCTATATTTGCATCGAATTAATTCAGTAAAAGTACACTATTAAAGCCATTCAATTTTGTAAAATAAGGGACTAAAATTAAAATTTGGCGATGTGCATCTGGTTTGCCTACATTTATTTAGGCACATAGGACACCTTTATAAACAAAGCAAATACAGGTGCATTTTTTAATAAGCTTTTTAAATTATAATCAATACCTAAAACTTAATAAAATCGAAATTTCTTTATTTTTTTCACAAAACAATCACACTATGAAAAAGTTATCAATCCAAGCCATTATGGCAGTAAGCCTCCTCCTCTTCATGAGCAGTTGTGCTGTAGTTTCTGCGCCGAAAACAACAAAACAAGCGCCCCGCTTCACTACCGTGGACAAAGTACTACAACTCAAAGTAGGCATGACCTACAAAGAAGTAGTAAAAACACTCGGCAGCCCTGCCTACGACATGCAGTTCCTCAGTTACGAAACCAACCAAACGGTTTACCTATGGTACTACAAAAAAATTGAGCGGCTAGAAGACCCTGCCAAAATGAAAACCAAAGCAGGTGCAGCATCTGGCGAGGAAGTAATTACCAAATTGCAGAAAATTTACATCACTTTTGACGACGGCAAGAAGCTCACAGGAGCGGTTACCGATACCGGAAAAGGCAAAGAAGTTGCAAAAGTTACCATTGGTGCAAAAAATCCAAATGCCCCCGCAGCACCAGCAAAACCATTCTGGAAATTTTGGTAGGCCGTACTGCAAAGAAGCACGCCTGAAACAATTTTTACCCAAGGATGTCGCAAAGGCGGCATCCTATTTTTGTATCGTGTTTCTTCGGTTTTCTTCTTTTACCGTGCTAATTAGAGTCCGACTTTAAAGTCACTCTTTTACTGGTACAGTCGGAGTGCGACTTGTTAAATTAATTAGATATAAGATAGTTATTATTCTCTGAACTGAATAAATACAGTCGCGCCCCGTCTTTAAAGTCATCGAATGAATAAATCCATTAAGTTTAGAAAATCATAAATGCAAGAATAACAGTGAGTTGAAAATTCATCCGATGACTGACTTTGGAAAAACTGGACTGTATGGACAGACTAATTAATAATAACAAATAAATTTTTAAATCATGAAAGCGAATTTTTTTTATGTATTTTTGCTCGCCACATTTTTTGTTGGCTTGAGCAATGTGAGTTTTGGTCAATCTGGAAGCGGATATGACTATGTAGTAGAAGCAGGAGCAGACTTTACGCTTTTGAGTAGTGATTATAGTGCCGAGATAACTATTGGAGTGCCAAATGGTGGAGATTTTGAGATGTATGCTCCTACGGGAAGTAGTGGTCAGCAGTGGGATACAGAAAATTGTGGTAGTCCTGGAGGTTACCAGATAACTACTTGTGGTCCAGGTACTTATAATATGGGTAGTGGTCAGGGACTTATTGATATTGAAATCATCTGGTATGTCGAACTTGACCAACCTGGTGAGGACTTCTTCGAGATAGCTGGGAGTGATACGACTATTGTGATCTCGGATAACTTTATGGCTGCTCAGTGGGGAATTGTAGGAGAAAGTGGGAATGTGAATTTTCTTATGAGTCCTCTGGTTCCTGATGTTCAGTATTGGGTTAATACAATTGATAATGCTAATCATTTTACCTATGACACTTGTACTTTTTCTTCTGCTACAGTTAGTACCTATGATGCTACCTTTATGGTAACTGAATCCGGAACGGGAACTGCTATCAACGGTGCTTCTGTAACTTGTAACAGTCTTGCTCAAACTACGAATAGTAGTGGTGTGACAGTCTTTACAGGCTTGGAAGATGGAAGCTATCCTTACAGTGTAACAGCTACCGGGTATGTGACTGCTTCTGGAAACATCACAGTAAGTGGAAGTAATGTTAGTGTTGCCGTGGAGATGTCGGCTACTGTCGGTACCGTAGATATAATAGGGTCTGGCGTAAAAATCTACCCGAATCCTGTGGGTGGCTTTCTTCATATCGATGATGCTGGCGAGTTTAACTCTGTGAGTGTCTGTGATATTAGTGGGAAAGTCGTGTATAAGACTACTGTTGATGAAAGTGTGACGATTGATTTTGCAGGTATGCCCGGCGGGGTTTACTTCGTGAAGTTGAAGAGTGCGAAAGAGCTTATTGTGAGGAAGGTTGTAAAACAATAAACAAACGGAGTTTTTAACATTTTAATAATAATTTAACGTTCTCTTTTACTGGTACAGTCGGAGTGCGACTTGATCAAAATTACAAATCGTTGGCTTACCTGAATATACTGATAATGCAGCAGCAATTGCAGGAGGATGATTAACTGTTGGAGCATTTTATAGAACAGGAGATGTTTTAAAAGTAGTTCACTAAAAATATAATTAACAGCCTAAAACTTGCTTTTGGGCTGTTTTTTGCTTATTTTACGCTAAGAAACATTTAAAAATAAATAATATGAAAGCAGTATTAGAAATTAACTTAAACGAATTGAATACGAACCTATTAGAAATTGTGCGTTCAATGTTCAACAAAAATGTAACTGAAATTGTGTTAAAACCACAAACAATTACATTAGATGAGTTTGACAAATCATTGTCAATAAGTGAAATAACAAACTCATTACAAAAAAATGGACATAATGCAGAATTTATTGCAGAAATAAAAGACGGTTTACAAAACTCTTCAATTTACAGCGAAAATGAAAATTAAGCCATTAAATAAGAAACAGGAAAAATATCTTGTAAAGCACAGTCTAAAAGAGAAGTTTAATAAAGCAGTAGAATTATTTGAAGAAGATTACAGATATCCATCTTTGCACGTTGAAATACTTGAACCAAAACATTTAAAAATCTATTCATTTCGAATTGATTTAAAATATCGTGTAATCTTTATTATAGCAGATGGAGAAGCCGAAATAATCTCAATAACAAATCATTACAGTTAGATTGATGAAAAATAAAAAATCACCTTAACATTGGTTTGGTGTCAGGCATATTCGTTATGGCAAATCTAATTCAGATATTTCTGAAAAAAAGAGTAGAAGCAAATTAGAATTTCTAAGTCCGAAAATTGAAATCTCAAAAATCAGAACACATAGAATAAAAACAACAGATTTTAAAACCATATTTTGAGTAAAAAAGGGAATTTTACGGTTTGCTTTTCCGAAGTTTGTGGCAGAAAATTTTGAACAAAAGATTTGAAAAAATTATTTGCACAGATTAGCTGAAATAACCTATAAAGCAGTAAAATAACTTTTCTGCACACCTTATATACATGCCCGGCACGCTTTCCGCCTTTATGGAAAAATGCTGGGCATTTTTTTATTCTATCCCTAATCAAAAAGAAAATTCAACCATTCATAACCTTATTTTAACTATTCATAAATTAAGGCAAATAGTTTCAATTGTATTTTATAACATTGTAAAATAAGTTAAACTTTTTTAATCCCATATTTTATGAAAAAATTATTCTTTACAAGCATAACGATGTTATTTTTTATATGGAGTATCAATGCACAGACCACAGTTAGCAACAACACAAGCCTTAATGTACCAGATAATGGCAATGTTGCAACAAGTACTATCGACATTAACAATTCTGCCGAATATGTTTCCGATATTAACCTTTGGATAAACCTCAGCGGCAAAGCAGGCGATATAAAAGTGGTACTAAAATCTCCGCAAGGCACAGAAGTTGTAATTATTGACCGCCCCGGATACCCTGGCCACAACCAATGGCTGCGATGGTGGTAGCAGCATTGTCTCTGGTGAGTTCGACGATTCTTTTTCTACAGTGGTAGAAAATGTATGCCCATTGTCTGCTGGTAACTATCGGCCACAAGAAGCACTAAGTGCATTCAACGACCAGCAAATATATGGCACATGGGAACTTCTGGTTTACGACCAAGGCCCGCTTAGTTCCATTACATTAAATAATTGGAGCATCACTTACACCACCACTGCTATTCCTTCAATTATTCCTATTCCAGATGCTAATTTTAAAGCCAGCCTCGTGGGCAATACTGCAATAAACACAAATAGCGACAACGAGATACAAGGCAGCGAAGCAGCTAATTATACAGGAGCTATTGACTGCTCTAACTTAAATATTGCAAGCCTATCAGGGCTTGAGTTCTTTACCCAAATTACATCTCTATTTTGTGGCGACAACCCACAGGTTACCCAGTTGCATTTAGCCGCTAATACTAACTTAACGACTCTTGATTTTCGTAATAATTCGGTAACTGCCTTGAGTACAGATTACATATCCTCGCTAGTATGGCTAAATTGCAGCAACAATGGAATGACCTCTATCAGTACAGGCACTCTTACAGATTTGAGTGATTTTGACTGTAGCAACAACTCATTAAGTGCTCTCTCTAACATTGCTCTATGTAGCAGTTTAGTTAGCCTGAACTGTAGTAATAATTCAATAACGACTTTAAATTTAGCCCCCTTGTCAAGTTTACAGCACTTCACAGGCAACGACAATAGCTTTCTAACATTAGATCTCAGTAATAACCCTGTGCTAAGCACAATTAACTGTAGTAATAACCCCGACCTAGTTAGTTTAAATGTTGCCAATGGCAATAATGCAAATATTAGTAACTTCAATTTTATTGCCACTAACACCCCCAACCTTAGCTGCATACAAGTAGATGACCCCACATACAGTAGTAACACTTGGACTCTTATTGATGCCACAGCCAACTTTA
>CAMZKQ010000117.1 GCA_947311265.1 uncultured Chlorobiota bacterium
AATATAAGATTGAAATTAACAGCCATAACGCCTATTCACATAGGTAGTGGAGAGATTTATGAACCTACTAACTTTGTAATAGATAATGCATGCTGTTCGGCTTCAACAACTACAACATCTCCGTTATCTCTGGTAACTGTTAGTGCTTCGTAAATATCAGGAAGTTTATGCCCTGATTTTTCAAAACTAACATCAATTACAGGACCAATAATTTGTACAATTTCGCCTACGTTTGCCATTTATTTAGTATTTTATTTCTATCTTTAAAATGTATATTGTTACAAAGATAATATTGTATTTTAATACAAAAAATTATTTGTTTGAAAGTTTATTAAAAGTTTCTAAAGCGTTGAATTTTTTTGCTGCTTTTCCTACTCTATAGATTTTAATATGTTTTATAGTGTCGCCTTTTGCAATTGAGTTTACCACGTCCATACCAGTAACTACATGTCCAAATACGGTGTGTTTTCCATTTAGCCATGGGGTATCCTTGTGGGTGATGAAAAATTGGCTACCATTTGTGCCTCGTCCTGCATTTGCCATTGACAGGATACCGGGCTTGTCGTGTTTTAATGATTTGTCAAATTCGTCGGCAAATTTGTAGCCAGGCCCGCCTCTACCAGTGCCTTCGGGGTCGCCACCTTGTATCATAAAGTTATTGATAACCCGATGGAAGGTAAGCCCATCGTAGTATAATTCGCCAGCTTTTTTTGCTTTATTAGGAATTTTACCTTCGGATAGCCCAACGAAGTTGGCTACTGTAAGTGGTGTTTTCTGGAACTCTAATTGAAGCAATATACTGCCTTTGTTCGTTTGCATTTCGGCGTAAAGTCCGTCTTCTTTTGGTGCATTTTTGTCTTTAAATAGTGAGCAAGAGTTGAGCAGTATGAGTACTAAAAAAAGGGTTGTAATTTTTGTTTTCATTCCTTTATCTTTAATTGTTATCATTGTAAAACTTAAAAAAATAGTTTTTTATTTTATCTCTAGTTGTCTGAAATTCGTTACTCCTAAAAGCGGTTGTACCTACAGCATCGGAGGGGTCTTCAAAAGGGATATGAATTTGTGTTTTTACATTGCCTTTAAAATGGGGGCAGCTTTTTTCGGCATCGCTGCAGACGGTAAAAACGTAATCCCATTTTTGGGTAATGTACTTATTTACATTTATTGGCACGTGCTGGCTAATATCTATCCCGACCTCTGCCATAACTTTTACCGCCAAAGGGTTTACTTGGTTTACAGGTGCTGTGCCGGCAGAGAATACTTCTAACTTGGCATCAAAAGATTGCAAAAATCCATGAGCCATTTGGCTTCGGCAGCTGTTTCCGGTACACAAAATTAATATTCTCATTTATTTTGAAGAGGTTGAAAATTTAACGTCTAGTTTATTGATTTCCTCGGGGGTATAGGGTTTTAGGTTTGCTAATTTTATAAAATCAGTACTGAATCCTTCGGGGATATTTGTGCCTGATGAGATAAATCCGTTTGAGCTAAAATAACCGGGTGCTTCTGTATTTTTCAAGAAATCTTCAATTTCCTGCTCGGTAGCCTCTGGTTTTGTTGCTTGAATTTCGGTGCTTAATACATTTTTTATAGAAAATTCGGTAAGAATATCTGTGTTTGATGTATAAGTGGGCAATGGCAAACCAACAGAGATTACAGAGATGTCTGTAGTGGCATCGGATTTTGCGACAAATGCCCATTGGTAGCCGCCTTGGTGTTTATCATCGAGCAATATTGCGGTAGGCCAGTTGGCGTTGCCGTACAGGTCAATAATACTGTTATTTTTACCTGCAAATAGTTTTATTTTGTTTATTTTTTTATCTGCATTTGTTGTTAAACCGGATACTGAAACGGTCATTTGCTGGGCATATCCAGTAGTAGCTTCACTATAATCTATTCTTACTATTGCGTTAGGATTTTCGGTGTCGTTTTTATTAAACACACTGGGTTTTATAATTGTTGTTCCTTTGATGGGCGATTTATTCCAGAAAATTTGCATACAGGTTGCACCGCTATCGCTCATTTCTAGCTTGTATTGGTAAGTTTTGCCTTCAAAAATTTTATTTTCGGTAACAGAAATATGCTTTTCTCGCTGGTCGCTTTGGTTTATAAAAGTTAAGTTTGTTGGTTTATCCAAATGGTTTTCGTTGATGGCTTTAATGGCCTTGTTTACCACTGTTGCCCCAAGGTCGCCCGTATGTATAAAGGTGCTCATGAAATTGTAAATATTATCACCACTTAGTGTTTTGTTTCCCTCTTTACTATTTTCAGCACTTATTGATGCTGGCAAATTAAAGCTAAGTGCAGCAGGTAAAATATTTTCACCATAAACTTCTTCGCTATCCTTGTTGCAGGAAGAAAGGGAAATAGCAAATATAAAAAAGAGTATATATAAAGGTGTACGTTTCATTTTAGTGGGCTGTCTTGTTTTTTTTGGAGGTCTTCTTGATTCAAATCTGACAAGATTAAGCGTATTTCAAAAAAAGTGTATAAAAAGTAAAGCGACAGGAAAGTAATTACAATTGGCACTATAGCTGCTTTATTAAAAAACATTAGTACGCCTACGGAAGTGCTATAAACAAATAATTTTATAATTATTGAAAGCATAAAATCTGTGGAGAAACGGGTAGGTCTTTTTTTTCCTGCTTTTAGTAAAATCGCATGAACAAGTATCGAAATTGAAATGAAGATTAGAAATAGAATGGGGAGTACTGAAAAATAATGTGCTGGAAACCCAAAATTAAATATAGCCCAAGTTATTATCCCCAAGACGAGTGAAAATATTAATATTTTCTCAATAAATTTTTTCAGAAGAGGGTTCATAGTCAATTAACTATCAAGCAATTACAATTACGACAAATAAAAAATCAAGTTTTATTTCTGCAAATGTACAATTTTTTTTTGAAACAAAATATTAAGCCTATAAATTTTTTGGGAAATGGCTCACAGCATCATTTTTTCACCCCCAACTTATAAAAAAGGCTTTTTTTGTTATTTATATCAAAAATTAAATACGAAACATTATATTTGTATCATTCAAAACTTAAAAGACAAGCCATGAAACACAAATTTACAGTTTTTATCTCCCTACTTTTTGCCATCACATTTTTCTACTCCTGCAAAAAAGACAACCCAGATGCCACTGAGAAGCTTGAGCTAGCCGCCGAAATATCGGGGCATCAAATAGTATCACACCTAGCATACACATTGTCTTACAACGACTTTCATGAGCAGGCCGACTGGGTCGCCTACGAGCTAACAAAAGCCGAAGTGCTTGCCAACGAAGTTGAACGTACCGACGATTTTAGAGAAGACCCAGATGTAGAAAAAGGCTCTGCCACCCTCGAAGATTACTCCAACTCTGGCTACGATAGAGGGCACCTTGCCCCTGCCGGGGATATGCAAAGCTCTTACGATATAATGTCAGAAAGTTTTTTTATGAGTAATATGTCGCCACAAACGCCAGAGTTTAACCGAGGAAAATGGAAAACGCTAGAAAGCCAAGTGCGGGATTGGGCAATACAGTACGGCAAAGTTTACATTAACGTAGGCGGGATTTTAAATAACGATTTGCCTGTTATTGGCCCCAGCCAAGTGTCCGTACCCCAATTTTACTTCAAGGCGATTTTAGATTATGAAGGCAAAAAAGGCATCGCCTTTATTATGGAAAATAAAGAACTTACAGCAGATATTTCAACCTTTGCAGTTACTATTGATGAAGCAGAACGCCTTTCGGGCATTGATTTTTTCACTTTTGTACCCACCGATGAGCAAAACAGTATAGAAAGTAAAATGCAACTCGAAGACTGGAATTTTACCCACCGCTAAATTAAACAGATGAAACAAAATACCTTTTTTTTCGCTATTGCGATAGCAATAATCTTGCTCTGCTCTGCTTTAGAAACTAAGGCACAGCAACTTTACTTTCCGCTTGGACAAACGGTAAATATAAAAATAAATGCAGCCGCTAACAGGCTCAATGTGCCTATAAACACAGGTTTTAAACCTCTACTTAGCTCGGAAATAAACAGTGTAGCCAATTTTGATTCTATACTATATCAGCCAGAGCGACAACTTGCCTTTATGGGGCTAAGGCAGTTAAACTGGTTTTACAAGAAGGCCTTTTTTGAAGATTTTGTAGCCATAAGAACCGAAAACTTTACACTAAGTATCAACCCTTTACTCAATTTAGAATTGGGCAACCAAAACGATACCTCAAAACGCTTCTTCAAAAACACACGAGGGATTGAATTTAAAGGCACAATAGGAGAAAAATTAGCTTTCTATTCTGCATTTCGAGAAAACCAGGCCTACTACCGTCCTTATGTTAGCGATTTTGCCAACAGGCGTAGAGTAACACCAGGGCAAGGGGCTCACAAAAATTTTGGCAAAGACAAAAAAGGCTATGATTTTTCGATGGCCACAGGCTACATATCATACACCCCAGCAAGTTGGGTGAACCTCCAGTTTGGGCACGATAAAAATTTTATTGGCGAAGGGCACCGCTCATTATTACTTTCCGACAATGCGTTTAATTACCCTTTTGCCAAAGCTACATTTACCCACAAAGGGTTCAAATATGTAAATATGCTTACGCAATTTGAAGATTTCCAGACTAAATATTACAACTACCACACTAAAAAGCACGGGGCATTTCATTACCTTAGTTATAATTTTAGAAACCGGCTGGAAATAGGACTTTTTGAAGGGGCAATTTTTCAAACCACAGATACCGCAGCACAGACGATAAACAAATTCCCCGCAGAATTTTTTATCCCAATACTTGGTACACATACTGCACTCAACGGCTTTTCAGGAAGCAACAATGTACTTTTAGGGCTTAATTTCAAAATTAAAATTATCGACAATATTCAGCTCTACGGGCAAGTGGCCTTGGACGACCCTAGCAAGAAAGAAAATGCTTTTCAGGCAGGGGCAAAAGTGTTTGATGTTTTATTTGGAAAGTTTAAAAATCATAATCTATACTTCCAGGTTGAGTATAACTTAGCACAAAAATCCACTTACAGTGCCACCAATAAATTAGAAAATTGGGGGCATTATAACCAAGAACTTGCCCACCCTTTGGGGAGAAGTTTTAACGAGCTTTTTGTAAAAACGAACTATCGTTTTCATAATATTTATATCCACCTGAGCTACTCACAGGCAAAAACAAATTTAGATATTCAACAATCCGATATATATGCTCCACCACTTCTAATAGAGGCATTTGTGCAAAACATTTCTCATAAAACGCTACAAGTTGGTTGGGTGTTTAACCCAAAAACGGCACTTCAAATTTTCGTTGGTTTCGATAGAAGGCAGCAAGAAAATAGAACGAACGATTTTGTATTCTTCGGACTAAAAACAGACTTAAGCAATTTTTATTACGATTTTTAAACCTTACCCGACAATAAAAATAATTACTAGTATCTGCCACAATGGAGTACCCGAAAAGAAAATTTACCCAATCCTTTTTCTTCAAAGCTAGCCTTTTAGTATTTCCACTCTACATCATTTGGTATTTATTTATAGCCAATTTTGCCGATTATTATAACCTGCCCACCAATACTCGGTGGCATTTTATATCCGGAATTTTAGAAAAAAAACAAGAGATTCCGACAGTAACAGTACTCTTCTTAGGCGAATCCAGAGTAAATGCAGGCATTGATTTCACAAAAATTGACAGTAGTTTTTCCTTTGCATCAGGCGGAGCAACACCTGTGGAAATGTATTTTATCCTAGCAAAATATTTAAAAAAACACCCTGCACCCGAAAAAGTATTTTTATCCATATCCCCTCGTTTTTTATGCGAAACTTTTGCGTTTTTCCCTTATGCTGTCCGCAACGATTTATTTACAGTTGCCGATTTTAATGAAATTTTGGCTAATGCCAAAACCTTTAAAAACGACACCACATTGGGGGACTTTCCACGGCTAAAATTCTACGCCTACAAACTGCGTTATGCTGGCTTTTACCAAACCGATATTTATAGAAACAAAGCCTTTGCAGCTTACACCGATAATATTAAAATGAAAAAAAATATGCTCCAAAACAACGGAGCAAGGTTTCACCCAGGGCTAAAAGCCTCCTGCTCGCTATTAAATTACGAAACTAAATACAATACATTTGCCCCTGCCCCATTATTAAATCATTACCTTGATGCCCTTTTTTTGCTTTGCAAAAATAAAAATATAAAACTCATTTTTGAATTTATGCCCATGAACGAAAGTTCTTTTAAAGTATTGAAAAGCAAATTTAAAGAAGAGTATAAAGAGTACATTTCCGCTTACCAAAAAAAGTACCCTCAATTTAAAATATCAAACCAAATGTATAGCTATCCCGATACTTTTTTTGGCGATGCCTCTCACTTAAATTCAAAAGGAAAAAAGAAATTTACAAACAGTTTAGATTTAACCCTAAAAGATTCAAAATAATTTATTATTTTTGAAAACTCACATAAAATAAAAGCATGACACTTTTCGACCAAATAAATAACGACATTAAAGCGGCAATGAAAGCCCGAGAGAAAGATAAACTTATAGTCCTTCGAGATATAAAATCAAAACTACTCCTAGCCAAAACCGCTGCCGGAGCAAGCGAAAACTTATCGCCAGCAGAAGAAGTAAAGCTAATTCAGAAACTAAAAAAGCAACGCACAGATGCTGCCCAAATATATAAAACGCAAGGGCGAGAAGACTTATATGCCCAAGAAACCGCAGAAGCTGCCTTCCTTGAGCCCTACTTGCCACAACAACTCTCCGATACCGAATTAACCGCCGAGGTAAAAGCAATATTAGAGCAAGTTGGTGCAAAATCAATGGCAGACATGGGAAAATCCATGGGCGTAGCCAGCAAGCAACTCGCAGGAAAAGCCGAAGGACGGCTTATTGCAGCAAAAGTAAAAGAGCTTTTAGCCACTTTATAAAAGCAAAAACATGAAAAGTATTACTTTAGGTATATTCTGTATCATTCTGATTTTAAGCGTAAAAGCACAAAACAAGAACACCATCACCCCGCCATTAAAACCAGCAATAAACAGCACGGTAATTATGGGCACCGGGATTATATCATTTATGCAAAATAAACCCGAATACTACCAATTTATAGCACCACGTTTAAGCCTTCGGCTTACAGAACGCTTTTCTGTAAATGCAGGACTGCTAGCCACTACAGGGAATTATCACCATTACGAGCAAAAAGCCAACTCATCAACTTCATTTCTGAATTTCGCCTTTATTGGCATAGGATACAATGTAACAGAAAAATTAACCCTTAGCGGTACTGTTCTATATCAGCCAGTTATAGGCAATTATGGTAACCAACGGAGAGTTATATATTCTGCAGGAGCAGAATACAAGGTAAACAAAGCCTTGAAAGTAGGCCTTGAAATCCGTCATTCTCAAAATGCACAAAGCAATGGAATACCTTATAACCCATATTCGCCAATAGGCACAGGATTTTAACAAACTTAAATAAAATATGCAGCAAATAATAAGTGGCGTGCAACAAGTAGGCATCGGGGTTGCCGATGTGCAAGGGGCATGGCAATGGTACCGAGAAAATTTAGGCTTTGATATTCCTGTAGTAGATGCCCCTGGCACAGCCGAAAAAATGTTACCATACACCGGTGGGAAGCCACAAGACCGTCATGCAATAATTGCCCTAAATATACAAGGAGGAGGCGGTCTTGAAGTTTGGCAGTACCTAACAAGGACACCCCAAGCGGCAGCATTTAAAGTGCAGCTTGGCGACCTAGGCATCTACATTGCAAAAATTAAATGCAAAAATGCAAAACTAGCCTTTGAAAATTTAAACGCAAAAGCAGTAAAATTACTATCCGCCTTAGAGGAAGACCCAGCTGGTAATCCTCATTTTTATATAGAAGACCCTTACGGGAATGTTTTTGAATTGGTACAAGACACATCAATATTTAAACCCACAGAGGCACTTAACGGAGGGGTTTTTGGAGCAGTAATTGGCGTTACAGATATTGAAAAATCAAAACAATTTTATGCAAAAATTCTAGGCTACGACAAAGTTATTTTTGAGGAAACGGCAATTTTTAAAGATTTTTCTGGCTTAGCCAGAGGTAATGCAAAATATACCCGAGTTTTGCTCACTCATAGCAAAAGCAGAAAAGGGCCATTTGCCAACATGCTAGGCAATAGCCAAATAGAACTTGTACAACTGCACGATAGTGAGCCAAAAAAAATCTATGAAAATAGATTTTGGGGCGATTTGGGCTACATTCAAATTTGCTACGACGTTTGCAACATGGGCAATATTAAAAAACATTGCCAAGAAAACGGACACCCGTTTACAGTAGATAGCAACCCCGAAATTTATGCAGCAGGGGGCGAAATATTTGGCATGGGCGATGCCGCAGGGCATTTTACATATATTGAAGACCCCGATGGTACACTTATAGAATTTGTGGAAACACACAGACTTCCAATCCTAAAAAAAATTGGCTGGTACTTAAACCTAAAAAAAAGAAACCCCGAAAAAACACTCCCTAACTGGATGCTAAAAACATTGGCATGGAACAGGGTAAAGTAACCTACAATAGACTATCAATGAAAAAATTTAATATATTATTTCTGCTTTGCATAATTCTGTTTCAATCCTGTAGTGATATGGGCGAAACCATGCTACCCCCTTCCAACGGAAAATTAAGCCACGTTTTGGTCGTGATGGAAAAAAACAAATGGAAATATGCCCCTGGCGATACAATACGAGCCACTTTAAGGCACTTTTATTCAGGCTTGCCACAAGAAGAACCCATTTTTGATGTTTCCCAAATCCCAAAAGAAGCCCTCTCGGATATTTTTCGGAGAAATAAAAATATAATCCTTGCAAACATATCACAAAATGTTAAAAAATCAAGCGTTAAAATTGCCTACAACCGATGGGCAAGCCCACAGGTAATTATAACTATTGATGCAAAAAACAATGCAGAATTTGTGAAAATTTATGGCAAAAACAGCCGAAAAATAACTGAAATATTACTTAATACCGAACGAGAACGCCTAGTAAAAACATATACAAAACTGAAAGAAAAATTAATTAGCCAGCGGCTTATTGAAAAATATGGCATTGACCTATCAGTCCCATCAGGCTTCCAGATTTACCACGACACCCTAAATTTCATGTGGATTCGCAGAGAATCCAGCCGCCTAAGCCAAGTACTACTCGTCTGGGATTACCCTTATAAAGATACGGCAGATTTAACTGCAAATCGCCTAGTCGGTATGCGAGATTCTATGACTATAAAATTTATCCCAGGCCCTGTGGACAACTCTTTTATGACCACCGAAAAAAGATTTACTTTTGACTTTACAGAACATACAATAAAAAATAAGTATATTGCTGAAATGCGAGGACTTTGGAAACTAGAAGGCTACCCAATGGGCGGCCCCTTTATGAGTTTCTCTATGGTTGATGAAAAAAGAGGCAAAATTATTACTGTTGATGCCTTTGTTTATGCAGGAAAACAAGATAAACGTAATTTTATAAAACAAATGGAAGCCATATTATATAGCATAAGTTTTCCTGAAAAAGAGAACAAAAAATAAATGGGGAAAATTAGACTTAGAAAAACAATAGAACCAGATTTAGAGCTTCTTTTCAGTTTTCAGCTAGACAAAGTGGCCAATTACATGGCTGCTTTTACAGATAAAAGTGATAAGAATAAAGCTAGTTATATCAAGAAATGGACACACCTTATGTCCAAGCATACAATACACCTTCAAACAATATTATCTAATAATGAGGTTGTTGGGAGTGTTGCAAAATATGAAATTAATGGCAAGGCCGAACTTACTTACTGGATAAACAAAGACTACTGGGGAAGAGGAATTGCAACCAAAGCGGTACTGTTTTTTTTACAGATAGAGTTGGCAAGACCCATATTTGCTCGTGCTGCATCGGACAATATAGCATCTCAAAAAGTATTAGAAAACAGTAAGTTTACTAAAATTGGAATAAAAAAAGGCTATGCCAATGCCAGAGAAATGGAGATAGAAGAATTTATTTACAAATTAAATTAAGCCTTAGTTCTAGGGATTATGAAAAATAAACCAACTTATGAGCAGTTGCTAAAAAGTGAAAGTACACTTAAATTAATAGCACAAAGCACTATCCAGAAAAGTGGAGATGAGTACATAGCAGCACTTGTGAAAGTGCTTGCAGAAACCCTCAATGCTGATTTTGTTTTCATAAGTGTACCTTCTAAAACAAATAAAAAGCAATTACAAACCATATCATTATGCAATAAAACAGAAATTTTAGATAATTTTAGTTATGATTTACAAGGTTCGCCTTGCGAGAATGTTTTTGGCAAGAAAAACTGTGTTTATCCTGAAAAAACAGCCGACCTTTTTCCTGATGACTTGCTTTTAAAAGAAATGAAAATTGAGGGCTATATTGGCACTCCTCTCTTTATGGAAAACAATGAAAGTATAGGGGTTTTGGTCTGCTTATTTAGAACTAAAATTAACGAACCCAGCTTTATAGAAACCACTCTTACCATTTTTTCCAGTCGTGTTTCTACTGAAATAGAGCGGCTAAATGCACTCAACGAATTAAACGAACAAAAAGAAAAATATTTTCAGCTATACCAAGAATATAAAACTAAAAATGAAGCATTTGCTACAGTTAATAACCGCTTAAAAGAGTCCCAAAAAATCGCAAAAATGGGCTATTGGAAATTAGATTTGACCAGTCAAAAACGTAGCTGGTCCGATGAAATCTACATTTTGCTAGGCTATAAACCCCATGGATTTGAAGCCAATTACAACACCCTACTCAACGCAATACACCCCGAAGACCGGCTAGCAGTAATAAAAAACTTTAAAAAATCCCTTAAAAATAAGCAAGACTACGAAACTTCATACCGGCTTCTTCTAAAATCGGGCGAACTTAAACACGTTATTGAAAAATGCGTTTTTAAACTCTCCGAAACAGGACTGCCTACCAGTGCTTTTGGTACAATTATAGACATTACAAAACAAAAAGAAACCAGCCTAGCACTTGTCGATAGTGAAACCCGTTATCATCAAATCTTTGAAACCAACCAGGCTATAAAGCTAATAATTAATCCGCAAAACGGAAAAATTGTTGAAGCCAACAAAGCCGCAGCCCTTTTTTATGGTTATACCCGTAACGAGCTACAACAAATGAGTATTGCTGAAATAAATATTTTATCCGAAGAGGAAGTCGCCAAAAAAATGCAGCTAGCTTTAAAAGAGTACAGAGAGGAACTAAATTTTAAACATAAAACAAAAACAGGCAAAATAAAAAACGTTGAAGTATATACAGGCCCTATAAAAACAAACGAAGGCATTTTTTTATACTCTATAATCCACGACATTACAAAGCGAACAGAAGCCGCTAATAAGCTAAAAATAGCACAAGAAAAAAAAGAAGAAAGCGAAGCCAAATATAAAGTGATTGCCAATTCCACAAACGACATTATATATATGTGCGATTTTGCAGGAAAAATACTATTCCTGAACCCGCAGTACGAAAGAGTGTTTGGCCAAAACCCAAAAGAAGTAATAGGCACAAATATTGCTCAACATAGCTCGTCAGAAGACTTTTCAAATAATATTTCGCTCCTACAACAAATTGCTTTCGGTAAGAATTTAATAAAACACAGAACTTCATTTTTTCATAAAAATGGCTTTCCAATCCCAGTAGAAATTAGTGGAAAATTAGCAAAACATCAAAACAAAAATGTACTCATCGGTTCAATTAGGGACATCAGAAAAGAACTTGCTGCACAAGAAAAAATAAAACTTAGCGAACGTAACTTTCGCCAGATTTTCGAGAGCAACCCCATCTCTCTATGGGAAGAAGATTTAAGTGAAATACGAACAACACTAATTGAACTAAAAAAAGAATATCCTGACATAGAAAACCACATCTTACAAAACTCCGATCTATGGTATCAGTGCATGAGAATGACTAAAATTACAAACATTAATAAGGCCACCCTTGAACTATTTAAAGTGGGCAGTAAAGCAGAACTGCTAACACTACTAGGCAGTAATATATCCGAAGGTACAATAGAGCTCTTTAAAAAACAGCTTGTCTTTATAGCCAAAGGACAAACAAAATTCACCCTAAAAGCAGAAATAAAAAGAAGCAATGGCGAAATATTAAATGTTATTTTTCATTACTCGGCATCGCCCGATTACAAAAAAGTATTCTTTTCTATCACAGATGTTTCTGAATTAAAACTAGCCAGACAAAAACTAGAAGAACAAAACCAAGAGTATATTACTTTAAACGAAGAATACCTTGCCCAAAACGAAGAACTGCTAAGAGCAAAAGAAAAAGCCGAAGAAAGCAATCGACTAAAAACAGAATTTATAAACAATATGTCGCACGAAATAAGAACCCCCATGAATGGGATTCTTGGCTTTACAAACCTTTTAGAAGACCCCAATTTAAGCCCAGAAAAGCGAAAATTGTATATTAATATTATTCAAAACAGTGGGCATCAACTAATGCGGGTGATTGATGATATACTCGAAATATCTAGGCTTGGTACAAAGCAAGTAAAAGCCATCGAAACCCAAGTAGAACTCAATACTGTTTTCTTAGAGCTTTTTTCGGTATTCGATATAAAAGCCAAAGAAAACCAAACCCCATTGTACCTAAAAAAGGGCTTACCTGATAGAGCAGCCACTATTTTTACAGACGCATCTAAACTAAACAAAATACTAAGTAATTTACTCGAAAATGCCCTTAAATTTACCAATGAAGGCTATGTCGAATTTGGCTACGAGTACTTAGAAAACGAGATTCAGATTTTTGTAAAAGACACAGGGATAGGGATTGCCAAGGAAAAGCAAGCAGTTATTTTCAAGCGGTTTTCGCAAGCAAAAAGCGATTTATCTCGAAAATTTGGAGGCCTTGGGCTGGGGCTGTCTATTGCACAAGAAAACACAAGGCTAATTGGTGGCAAAATTTCGGTGGTTTCAGCCCCCGGAAAAGGCGCAACATTTTTAATTACAATCCCTTATAAACCAGTATTTAAAGCAGATAAAATTACTATTGACACAAGCACAACTGGCAAGGCATTCAACATATTAATTGCAGAAGATGAGGAAATAAACTACCTTTTCTTAGAGGCTATTTTTCAGAATGAGGCCA
>CAMZKQ010000118.1 GCA_947311265.1 uncultured Chlorobiota bacterium
AAGAACAAAAGAAAAAATACGTTCCCAAACTTGCTACTGGCGAATTTATCGGCGCATATTGCCTCACCGAACCCGGCTCCGGCTCTGATGCCAATTCAGGAAAATCAAAAGCTATCCTATCCGAAGACGGAAAAAATTACACGCTCAATGGCGTAAAAATGTGGATTACCAACGGCGGAATTGCCGATATTCATACCGTTTTTGCAAAAATTGGCGACGATAAAAATCTCTCCGCTTTTATTGTAGAAAGCAAGTGGGACGGTATTACTTTGGGGGCAGAAGAAGAAAAAATGGGAATACGTGGTTCTTCTACCGTTCAGGTATATTATAACAATGTACAAGTACCTGCCGAAAATTTATTGGGCAAGCAAGGCGAAGGCTTTAAAATTGCGTTGAATATCTTGAATATTGGGCGAATTAAATTAGGCGGTGCAGCAATTGGAGCTTGCAAGGGCATTATTGATATGTCGGTAAATTATGCCAACGAAAGAAAACAGTTCGGAAAACCAATTTCGAGCTTTGGAGCAATAAAATACAAATTGGCAGAAATGGCAATCCGTACTTTTGCTACAGAATCTTTAATCTACCGAGCAAGCCGAAACATTACCGACTCTATTAAGCAAAATATTGCCGAAGGCATGGACGTAGGAAAAGCCAACCTCGAAGGCTTACGACAATATGCCATCGAAGCATCTATTGCCAAAGTTTACGGTTCGGAAGTTTTAGATTATGTGTCCGACGAAGGCGTACAAATTTACGGTGGAATGGGCTACTCTGCAGAAACCAATGTAGAGCGAGCTTATCGTGATTCCCGTATCAACCGAATTTTTGAAGGCACGAACGAAATTAACCGCATGGTGATGGTGGGCGAACTTATGAAACGAGGGCTCAAAGGCGAAATTGATTTAATGAATCCTGCTATGGCAGTGGTCGAAGAGCTGATGGGTATTCCTGATTTCGGCGACACTTCGCAGGATTATTTTGAAATTAAGAAAAAAGCAGTCGTAAATTTCAAAAAAGCAATTTTGATGGTTTCCGGGGCGGCCATTCAGAAGTTTAAGGAAAAACTGCAGAACGAGCAGGAGCTGCTTTTCTGTGCCGCCGATATGATGATGCTTACTTATGCCGCAGAATCATTCATGCTCCGTGTGGAGAAAATTGAAGACATGAAAGGCGAAGCCAAAGCGGAGCTTTACAAAACGATGCTTGATGTTTATTTCTACGACATTGCCGCCCAAATCAAGAAATTCGGCGACGATGCACTCCATTCGTTTGCCGAGGGCAACGAAAAAATGGGAATGCTCATGGGCATGAAACGTTTCACGAAAGTGGACGGCGTAAACGTGGTGGCCGCCCGCCGCAAAATTGCCGCCAAGCTCATTGAGGACAATAAATATGCGATTTAAGTTCTTTTGAAAAAAACTGCGGGTGCGGCTATTTGCCTCGCCGGCAGTAAAACTAACATTAAACCTCGGGAATAATTTCTATTTTCCGGGGTTTTATTTTTGGGATTAAATCAGTTTATTAGGATTTTGCGAAGTATGAAAAATCCTAACAATACATACTTTCTCATTATTTACAGAAGTTCTGTAAATAATCTTATAACTCCACCTTATTAAGAAACGATATTCAAACTTTTTATCAAGTAGTGCAGGCTCTGTCTTTCCTGCTTTCGGGAAAATATTCAACACTTCAATCTGCTCTAAGATTCCATTTAATACAATATTTGCATAATAAATGCTGCTGCTTGATGCAACATAATTTACAGCACTTCTTAGTTGTTGTTTTGCTTTGTCTGTCCAAATTATTTCAGCCATGTTGCGGCTTCATTTTTAACAGCTTCATGCGAGTAAACTTCATTATTTTGTATCTGGTTTTCTGATTCCTCAATATCCAAAAGCATTTGAAACTGTGCAAAAATATCTTCCACTTTTGTTTTTTCTGTAACACTGTGTGCAATGTCCAGAACATGATTTTTTAATGTCAGGGTTTCCATAGAATCAATTTTTATAGCATTTACTTCATACAAAGTTAAAACTTTAATATTTATAAATCAATTTTTCTTGACTATTTTTAGAAGTGAAAGGGGAAGGCGTAAACGTGGTGGCCGCCCGCCGAAAAATTGCCGCTAAACTCATCGAGGACAATAAATATGCGATTTAAGCAATCCCGAAAAGTAAATAAAAAAAAGGCTCAAAGTAATTTGAGCCTTTTTTTTGTTATGATATGGTTTTGCTTACTTGTCTTTTTTTTGGAAAATTCTTGTTTCAATCCCAAGGTTTATTGATAATGAATTGAAAAAATTTGCGGGATTACCATTTTTGTTGAAACTTATTTTTTCGGTTTCATAGGTACTGCCAATACTGACAAATGAATAAAAACCTTCTGAAATTTCCCTTCTTAACCCCATTTCTGTAATAAGACCAATTTTAGAATAACTCCCAAAGCCGTATTCTGTATTAAAGTCAGAAGGAATTGTTATATTGTTGGGGAATACAAGTTTTTGCTCATATACGGTTGCAAGATTAACACCAAATCCCAAAAAAATCTTCGTTTTATTAAATGATGTTGATGGGGTGAAAATAATTTTAACAGGGACAGAGTAAAAGGTTTCTGATACTTTTGCCTGTGAAAAATTAAAACTCATATCAGAAATTCTTGAAGATGCAGAAAAACCAGCACTGAGTCCTATGGTTTCCGTAAACTGCTGCATGAAATACCCGTTAAAATCAAGGGAATTACGATTTTCAATATTACTGAATGACAAGTTGCTCTGAGTTGCATTCTTGGTTGAATATTGAGTTGGAGAGAAACTCAAGCCTAAATTCTGTCCGAAGGCTGCATTTTTTAGAAATAATGTGCATGTAAAAATGCAGGTAATTAATACGTATTTTTTCATTTTGTTGTTTTAAGTGAAAGGTATATATTAAGTGTTCGTAAATAGTTGCTTACTTATCTAAAAGCCTGTATGCTTCAATTTAAGCTCGGTATTGTTGCAAGAGAACATTCCTGCAAAAAAGAGGACTGCAAATAAAATTTAACTTAACTTTTTCATTCTGTATAAATTTTAGGTTATTAATAAATTCATACAAAAAACAAAAAAACAAAAAAACAAAAAAACAAAAAAGGTTAAAGTTTAATAATTTATGTTAAAACAGTATTTATAACAATTAAATGCAGTGAAAAAACGGGTGTGCAGGTTGAGGACAATAAATATGCGATTTAAGTTGTAATATAAGTTTTTTACCCACCCTCAGGGCGACTCCAAGTCGCCCCGAGAGTAAACCTACTAATCCCCAGAAAGTAAACCTTTTTTTTGGTGCTTATTTATAAAAATAGCACGGCATTGCGTAAGCAAACATAAATAGTGTTTTTAACAAAATTTAACTTTTTTAAGTTTGGAAATTCGATATATATATATTTGCACAATTATTATTCGCTATTTAGTTTAGCGGATTTTTACAAACTTTTTCCTAAATAATTTACCAAATATTGAAAATTAATTTTAAGTTTGCAACAGTGCTAATGGCAGTTGCAATTTTAGCAGTAGCCTGCCAAAAAGAAACAGAAATGGCAGTACCGCAAGAAAAAAAAGACCTTACGGCAGCAAAAATCATGAAATTTGAGAAAAAACTCAAAAACCCAGATAAATCTGGCGAAACACTTTCAGTAGATTCTGCCGTGTGGTATGCCGAAGCACTAGCTAATTTTGTATATTGCCGACGTGAGCTATTCAGAAAATACAGGATTTAGAGTCGTATATGCCGTAAGCTCGCACCGAGAGCCACCAGTAGAAATACTGCCCATTTATT
>CAMZKQ010000119.1 GCA_947311265.1 uncultured Chlorobiota bacterium
AAAGCATTTTTCGCTTTACTTTAAAGGCCTGCCAAATTTTAAAGACATTCGCCTAAAGCTAGTAACCGAACTAAATATTGAACAAATAATCCAGACCCTTGACTATATCCGCCAAGCCTATAGCGAAGACGGGCAGTACAGAATAGAATATTAAAGCAGAATAATTGATTTGCAAAAAAGAACAACTAAATCATAAAAATAAAAAAAATGATTAAAAATAACAAAACGGCCTTAATTATTGCAGGAGCAGTAATTTTAGTAGTAATTATAGCCTCACTGTTCCTTGCTGGCGGGAATAAAAAATTAGCAGAAGGGATTAATGCCGTGCCGCCAGATGCTATCGCTATTTTTGAAACAGAAGACCTATTACTCATTTTTGAAAAACTAAAAGAGGAGGATAAATTTTACAAACAAGCACTTGCAACCTCCATGTTAGGCGATGTTTTTCAAAATATAAATTATATCGACTCGCTGTGTAAAGCCGATGATGATGCCGAAGATTTTATAAACTCTTCTCAAATAATAATCTCGGTACACGCTACTAGCAACCGAAAAGTAGCCCCCCTCTTTATTACAGGTATGCAAAATAAAAAAACAGAAAAAAAAATATTCTCATGGCTAAAAAAAACAATAAAAAATGGCAACGGCACACTTAGCAAAACTAAATATTCTGGTGCCGATATCTATAAAGTTATTTTTACAGATAGTATCAATTCTATCTGCTTCTCCTCTTACGATGGTTATTTTTTAACAAGCTTTTCCGAAATTCTTATCGAAAAATCGGTACGCCAAATTAATGCAGGAAAATCCATTGCCGGAAATAAAGCATTTAGCCAAATTTACAAAACCTCTCGTAGCAGAGCCGATGGACATTTCTTCCTGAATTATAAAAACCTCACCTCTGCATTAAATAGCAAGCTAAGTACACAGGGGCGAAAAACGCTAAAATATTTCGATACTTTCGCCTCTTGGTCAGCCTTCGATTTTAATATCAGAAATAAAAAAATCCACCTCACAGGTTTCACCTCTACCCATGGAAACTACCTCTCTATTTTTGAAGGCATGCCAGGGCAAGACGATGATATTCTTGACTTTATGCCCACAAGAACTTCATCTTTTACTGTATTAGGATTTACCTCTGGTACAGAGTTAAAGAAAAAATATAGCAATTACCTATTTGTCAATAAGATAGCACAAGAACACAACCGAAACATCAAATCGTTTTATAAAAAATACGCCATAAAAGAGAGTAAAAACGATTTTTACCGTTTCTGTACCAACTCTGCCTCAATATTTTACGAAGACGTAAATAAAAACGGTGCCGCACAGCGTACCTATGCCCTGCTTGAAACTTCAGATACTGGTAAAGCTAGACGTTTCTTTAAAATAATGATTGAAAATTACCTGAAAAACAATGTAGATAAAAAAAGCCAAAATTATTTTCAGAAAACAACTGTGGACAACGAAGACTATAGAATTTATAAATTACCCGAAAAAAAACTAATGCAACTCTTCTTCGGCAAAGCATTTAGCCAATTAGATGGCGAATATATTACTTTTTACGACGATTATATTCTCTTTGCCAACTCCCCTAAAGCAATAAAAACCTATCTGGAAAATATCGGAAACGGAAAAGTATTCTCAAAGCGGCACGACTATAAAGACCTTATATACTCCCTCTCGTCAGAATCAAATGTCCTTTTTTATGCAGATATGACCCATTTTAAAAGCGAAATAAAAAAACTACTGTCTCGCCGGCGAGCTGCTCGCTATAGTGCTGATAGCGAGTTTCTTAGAAACGTAAAAGGCCCTTTTTTACAATACAGCTCTACCACAATCCCCACCTACACCTCGCTCCAGTTTCTATACCAAGAGGCAGAGGAAACTACTGCTGAAACAATTTGGGAACTGCCCGGGAAAAGCCCATTCTTAAGCAAACCTTATATCGTAATCAACCACAATACAAAAAACAAAGACGTATTCGTGCAAGATGCAAAAAACCGAATTTATTTAATCAGCTCCGACGGGGCAATTTTGTGGGAACGCCAACTTGCTGAAAAAATAATGGGCAAAGTAGTGCAGGTAGATGCCTATAAAAACAATAAATTACAACTCTTCTTTAGCACAGCAACAGCATTACATTGCTACGACAGGAAAGGCAACTACCTTACAGGCTACCCTAAAAAATTAGCATCACCAGCCACAACCCCCGTTCTTGTTTTAGATTACGACCACAATAAAAATTACCGCTTCATAATTGCAACCAAAGATAAAAAAGTTAATCTGTACAATATTAAGGGCGAACTTATTGAAGGCTGGAAATTTGAAAAAACAAAAGAAGAAGCATATGGAGAAATTCAATATTTTAGAAACGAAGGCAAAGATTACATCGTTTTTCATGACAATGAAAATACATACATAACGGATAGGCAAGGAAATATTAGAGTAAAACCAGAGTTTAAATTTCCACTAGCTAAAAATGCTAAATTCTTTTTTCAACGAAAAATAGGAAAACAACGTGCCAGATTTGTTACCACAAATACCTCGGGCATAGTACATTACATATACCTTAGCGGGAAAACATCAAAAAATGAAATAAAAAAATGCACCCCTAACCACTACTTTCTATTTGAAGATATTGATGGCGATGGCAAAAAAGATTATATATTTGCAGAGAACAATAAAATTGAAGCATTTACTAAAAAAGATGCCCGAAAATTCCTACTGGAATTTGAAAGTAACATCTCAGAACAACCAACCTATTACAATTTCTCGAAATCCGACAAGCGAATAGGCATTGTAACTGCGGCAAATAATAAAATATACTTAATAAACGGAAGAGGAAAAGTAAGCCAAAATTTCCCGCTCAACGGCACTAGCAGTTTTAGTATTGGGCAACTTAAAAAAACAGACAAATTTGGACTAATTGTTGGTAGTATAGATAAATATTTGTATAAATATAATTTATAAAAAAGAAACGACCTCAAAAAAAAATAAAAACAAAAAATATGAAAAAACTTAAACTACCCATCTGGGCAACCGCAGCACTAATTATTGCCACAGCAGTAACTTTAGAGTCCTGCCGAAAAATTGATGACTTTTTCCCCGAATTTAGAGGAGATAATATAGACATAGAAGCCACCGAAATAGACGGTGCAATTGCTATGCCAATCCTAAACACAGAGTTTACCATAGGTAACTTTATTCCCGATTTAGACTCCACCCTATGGGTGGAAGCCGACGCTAATGGACTACTCCATTTCAGAATGTTTTACCCCAATGTATTTACCTACAAAGCCAGCGAAGTATTTCCAGGCATACCATTTCCTGTACCAGCTGGCACAACAATTCCGGCCAACCTACTCACAGTAGAAACAGGAAGATTAGAACTGAAAATCTACAACAGCTCATTGGAAGGACACCTATTTTTTAAAAATCCTAGAATAACCTTCTCTATACGCAACGAAATACCAATGGTAACTGCATTTCGTATGGATACAATATCATTCTTTGGCGAACAACAAAACTCAGAAACCGCCAACCCAACGCTATACTCAATACCAGCCCCTGCCGAAGAAGGAGGTACAGCCTCTTACCTACAGGTAATTGACACTATACAAGTGCCAGATTTGCCTGCCGTGTTCTCGCCAGTACCACACCTATTCTCGATGGTACTTTCTACAGGGACTGCTACCAACCAAGTTATACCTTACGCACTTAGTGGCAACGAAAAAGTAACTATTGATGCCGACGTAGATTTATCGATGGAAGCCTACCTTGCCGACCTTGTACGTGTAGACTCGGTAGCTATGGATATGAATGGTGCCACCTTCGGACCAATTGCATCGGCCACCCTAAGAATTGAACTCCTTAACGAACTCCCAGTAGGTGGTTTTGTTCGGATATTTTTTTCAGACTCTACAGCAAGTACACTTACAGCAGAAACTAACCATGTAGATAGTTTGTTTACAGACTTATCGCACCCTAATGTAACCGAAAAAGGCTGGGAACTTACTGCAGCAAATGTGGCCACATTTGCCTCCGGAGTAGTCCCTACCGTAAATAAATTTGATATTACCCTAGACCGTGCCAGAATACAATACCTTAAAGACCATAATGTTACCACAATGTACGCCATTACAGTACTCAACAGTAAAAACGCTGAAAACCAAGAGTATGTAAAAATAGCAGCAGCACTAAAAATGGGACTAAAAGTCGGCATAAGAGCAGACTATGAAACCACCGTAGGTGAAATTTTAGACACAATTAACAACCATAATTAATAGACACGCATTAAATACTATTTTGCCTAAAAAACTTTAAATTTTGAACAAAAAATTATGAAAAAATATCTATATAATAAATCTCTGGCACTTATTGCCCTCT
>CAMZKQ010000120.1 GCA_947311265.1 uncultured Chlorobiota bacterium
ATGTATGCCCAAACCGCAGGTTTTTCTATAGGGCTAAATTACCTGGTGAAAAATAAAGTCAATCGCTCCCGCCCAATGTTTTACGGTACTCAATTGAGCATGAGCGAAAAACTGAAAATCGGCACACACAATAAAGATGGTTTAATGTCTTTTTATTCGGGACATAGCTCATTTGCCTTTGCCAACGCCAGTTTTATATCAAAAGTATACTTCGATTTATACCCCAAAAGCCAATGGAAATATTTAATTGCTGGCACTGCTTATGCCACCGCAAGTTCAATCGCTTTTGCCCGCTGGAAAGCGGGTAAACATTTCCCGACAGATATATTTACAGGTGCTATTGCGGGGGCATTAGTGGGCTGGGGAGTACCACAACTGCATAAGTACAAGCGGCTGGAAATCAGTCTATTGCCATCAAAAGAGGGCATTTATGCCAGTGCAACCTTCCTATTATACTAAAAAATAAGAGTCGTGATTTTTTATTAATCTCCAAAACGAGGGTTTACAATATTATTGTAGATAGAACCAAAAGTATAAGTAAGCCCTACCGAACCCCAATAAGAATACTGGGTGGAAAGTTGATTTTGCCTAAGCAAAATTTCATCTCTAGATGCACCTTCTAGAGGCAAGTATAATTGGTCGTGAATTAAAGATATATTGCTGGATAGTCGCAAAGAAAGCCCTTTTATAATGCGTATTCTGACCGATGTGTAAAGGCTTAGATTGTTTTTTGAAAGGTCGTGTAAATACAAGCTACCTGCAAGGGAGCTATTAATTGTCCCCCACTTTTTTGAGGTTTCGTAGGAGATGCTTAAGCGTTCTTTAAATAGACCTTCTTCAGTTTTGTTGTAAATTGTAGTTGTGTTGTAAAAGTTATACACATACCCAGTTTTTAACAAAAAGCGAAGTTGCCGACGTGTCGATTCTGAGTACGGAAATAAATTATATTCAATAGCAGGAAAACCACTAAAAGCTACTTTTTTGTTACTGTAAGAGGAGCTAGAAATAAAGGCATTTACCCCGGCAGACCAGTGGTTATTGATGCTCCAAACTTGTAAATATTCAAAAAAGCTGCTCTTATTAAGGGTAATGTAGGGGACATTATCGATAATAAATGTGGATTGGCTATGATTGTAATTTACTGCAAGCTCAATTTTCTGTTTCTCTGTCACTTTTTCTGCCGAAGCATTGCCATTGGCATTTATATAAGAGTAGTTGGAGTCGCCATTAAAATAGCCACTTGCCCCTAGACTAAACACCCAAGAGTTCCACTTATCTTCAACAATTTCATCACTAGGCTTGTTTTTTTCGGAGTAGCCAATAGTGAGCAGCTTAGAATTTTCGGTATGTGCAATATAATAGACTAGACCTAGCTGTAGTACCCTAACTTGATTAGCCCTAATCTCGTTACTCGTGTTATCTGCTTGGCTAACAAATGATAGGGTGTCATTTGTGCCTTGGAAATTGAGTTGCCCCAAAAAAGTAAAAGTATATTCTTGCCCACCACTGCCTGCACTTTGCCTGGTTACTAGGATATGTACTTGTGCTTCCTTGGTATCTCGAACATAATTTACAAATGAAATTTCTTTTTTGATATGGCTTAAATCGCAAAAATTACAATCTAAAAATATTTTTAAAGCATTTTCTCTACTGTTGTTAGTGGTCTGTGCTTCCCCTAAAATGGATAAAAATAGAGTAAATAAAAGTAGTGCTATTATTTTTTTCATGTTTTGATATTTGGGTTTACAAGTTTGCAAAGTAGGGAAAAGGATAGATTTATTTAGTTAAATAATAATAAATTAGCTTAATAATACCTAAGCTATTGCTACTCCCTTTTGATTATTTGCTTATCGTTACCTTTTCATAACGGGTGGCATAAAAAAAGTTACACTTTTTTGTGCAACTTTTTTATTATTATATTTCCACTTGTTTAGTTTTGCATCATTGCTTCAACATCGTCCACAGTTTTGGGGATAGGCTTGCCAATTAAGCGGCAGCCATTTTCGGTAATTAACATATCATCTTCAATGCGGATACCTCCAAAGTCTAGGTACTGTTCGGCTTTATTGTAGTTTATAAATTCGGTAAATTTATTTTCAGATTTCCAGATATTTATAAGCTCCGGGATAAAGTAAATACCGGGTTCGTTGGTTACTGCAAATCCTTTTTTTAGTGCCTTGCCCATGCGTAGAAAAGCAAATCCAAATTGCTCGCTACGTTTTACATTATCGTCGTAGCCCACAAAATCTTCGCCAAAGCCCTCCATATCATGCACATCTAGCCCAATTGCATGCCCTAGTCCGTGTGGCATAAATAAGGCATGAGCACCATTGGCAACAATATCTTGGGTATTGCCTTTTAAAATGCCTGCATCTTTTAGCCCTTCTGTAATTTTTGTAACGGCCAAAATGTGCATATCTTTATATAAAACACCGGGTTTAGAATTTTCGTAAACCGCAGTATTTGCACTTAAAACGGTTTCGTAAATATGCTTTTGTTTGTCTGTGTATTTACCACTTACAGGGATAACTCGAGTAATATCACTGGCATAATTCATGTTGTTTTCGTCACCAGCATCGGTAATTAGTAGGCGGCCGTCTTTTAGTATTTTGTCGTGTTTATTATTGTGTAAAATATGTCCGTCTTGGCTAAGAATTACAGGGAAGGAAACCGCCTTGCCTTGCGAAATGGCGATGCCTTCAATCATGCCTGCTAAGGCTTGCTCCGAAACGCCTGCTTTTGCCATTTTCATTACTGCCGTGTGCATATCGTAGGCAATATCTCCGGCATTTTCCATTTGTACAATTTCCTCATCAGTTTTTATTTCGCAGATAGAAACAACAGCTTTTATCAATGCTTCTGAGGCTTGTTTTTTTACTTCTTGCACAGAAATATTTAGCCAAGCAGATAATTCTTCCGAAGTTTTGGCACGATAAGCGGGTAGATAGTGGATTTTACGTCCCTGATTTTTGGCTTTCGCCAAGAAGGGTTTAATATCGGCAGCATTTTTATCTTTTTCTACCCCACAAGAGTCGGCAAAATCACGCACGCTGGGCTGCTTCCCCATCCATATAATATCTCCAATTTCTCTATTTGTACCAAATAGGTAGTCCGTATCGGACTCAAAATCAATAACTCCGGTAAGCCCGGGTTCGTCTATTCCGAAAAAATACAAAAACGAGCTATCTTGCCGAAAGGCATAAACATTGTGCGGGTAATTATATGGCACATAGGCGTTAGATGGGAATATTGCAATTCCATTTTTTAAGAGTGCCTTTAAG
>CAMZKQ010000121.1 GCA_947311265.1 uncultured Chlorobiota bacterium
AGAGAAGTTGAGGTTGCCTGGGGCCGAAACTGTAAAGATATACCAAACATCATTTTTTTCGCCCGAGCCTAAGCAGGAGGGGCCACTGTCAATTTCGCCAGTATAATTCCCTGTTCCTTGGTAAGCATTTACTTCTGAAAATACGGGACCGCATAGCGGTATTGCCCCAAGGCAATCTTGTACGGTTGGGATTTGTGCTTGTGCTTTATTGGCACTAAATAGTAGAATAAAGGTAACAAAAAATAATGTTCCTGTTTTGTAAAGTGTTCTCATAAACGGTTGGGTTGTGTAGATGTGCTAATCTATATTAAAGATACTAAGGCAGTGGCCTGCAAAATTATTATTGCGATGTCCTTAGTCGGTTTAGTCTATATTTTTATTTTATAATAGGGTTATCATTATAGAAATTATTTTTATAATGGTTATATAAATCAGTACTTTATACAAATATCTGTATATAAAGTTCAATAAATACAGCAGTTTTAAATTGGTGGTTAGCCCTGTTTCAGAGTAATTTGAATTTAGTATTCAATTTTGCAAATCTGAGATATCTTGGCAAATATATAAAAATATTTTAGTCAAAACATGTTTTTCAATAGTTATTTTTTTAAAAAAAAGTCTAATTTTGACTTTTGTCTTTTATTGCAATATAACTTTTTTAACTACCGACTTGCCTTCAATCGTTACTTTTATAAAATAAATGCCCTTGGATTGTTCTGCAAGGTCTATTGTTTTGGCTTGTAAAAGGCAATCCTTTTCGGAGTAGATTAGAATGCCTGCAATATTTGTAATTTCGATATTTGCATTTTTAAGATTTGTAGCGGTCGAAATTTTTATTATCCCGTTTGTTGGGTTGGGGTAGATTTCAATTTTTGCTTCTTTTATATCATCAATAGAGATGTTAAAATTAATTTCAATATCGTCGATACAAATGCCTCTACCGCCTACTGAATTGCCTTCAAAGGCAATATGGTAATCTGCCGAAAGGTTGGGCAGTTGTATAACTTCCTGTGTCCAATCTATAATTTGGTTGTCATACTTAGCCAGCTCTATCCATTGTGCGGCGGCAGAATTTTTATAGAGTACCCGCAATGTATCTTGAAACGAAAATAGTTTTTCTTGGGTATGCCAAAATTTAAGTTGCATTTCAGAATAGTTGGTAAAGTCGAATACTGGTAACTTTAGCAGTGTAATGTCGTTATCGTTGCCGGTGTCTTTCATCAACAAATTTACAATTCCTGAAAAGGATTGCGATGGGTTGCTGCCATCGTTGCCTCTTTTGTACTGCCAATCTACATCGCCAGTTTTTACTTCTTGGAGTAGGCAGCTGTACTGGGAAGTATTGTCTTCAAAATCTTCGAACCAAGGCAAAGTACCTACAACCGAGCATAGCGTTCTGGCACAGGTAAGGAAGGGGTTGCCCCCCGAGTAATTATTGGCTGCTGCAATGTTGGAAATGGCTTTGTAATAATAAGGTGTGTCTTCATTGAGTAAAGTATGCGAAGTGGAGGTTTGGCTACCAACATAAATAACAGTGCCCCCGCCGGGGATATTATCGCCCACATTGTAGGCTACACCGTCTTGTGGAGTGCCTAGGTTAAAATTACCTTCCGAGCCAATTATAATAACGGGGTCGTTGTTTTGGTTTAGTGTCCAAGTTAAGTCGATTTGGCTTGTGGATACGCCTACTCCTGTTATGTTTTGTGGGTAATCGGGGGTAGAAAATTGAAAAGCAGTTATTTGTGTTGGGATTATTGAGGTACTCATGGCGTACTGTGTGGTGAACCAAAATGTAAAATCATCGACTGGGTCTATGGCCATCATGGCGTAGTCGCCCCAGCGGTTGGTGTAGGTTTGTGAGTTTGCTCCTTCTACAATTACTTGCTCTGGAATATCCATAATCCCAGTGGCATTAGCATTTTCGGCAGCCGATTGTCCGCAATAGCGGATACCTGGGTAGATTGTGTTTGTGCTATCGACAATAGAGTAGCCAAGGGCAATTTCTTTATTTCGGTTCATAGCAATGCTTGGCACCCAGCGGTCTGCGGCATCGGGGGCATAAGTGCCTTGTTGGCGAATGCTCCAATCTGCATTTGTTTTTTCTAGTTCGTACCAGCGTATTCCTGCATGGTTATTGCCATCAACATCAACGGTTTGGGCACAGACTATGGTTTGATGTGTGCCGAAATTTCGGTACTGGGTGCGGTACATTAGTGTTGTAGAAATGGCGTGTGAATCCATCTCTGTTCCGGGTTGTTTTATATCGTGCCCAAAGCCTGAGAATGAGGAGCTGAATGCAGCTACTGGTATTTGCTGTGTTCTTGTAAAAGTGGAGTTAGAGGTTGTCTGCCAATCCAGATGGCATTCGTATATCCAAAGTTCGTCGCCAAAACCGCCATTCCAAGTATCGTCGTTGAATGCCATGAAAAGTCCGGGTGAGCCGGGGGGGGCAAAATCGCCGTCGTTGTCTAGCGGCATTACGAGCTTTACAGATAGCCCTGCGGGCTTTGGTTTTTGGGTGTTTTGAAATTGTATCATTCTGGCATTAGGGTCGCCAGCTAGCATGGCTTCTCTATCGAAAGTATGAATATCAAACTCGTTGGAGGTATTGGTTGCCATGTAGTAGCCATCTCTCCAAATACCTAGTTTAGGGTAATCTGGCATGCCCGACATTTCGTAAGCCCACCTGTTCCAAGCCCCTGTGGGGTCGTTGGTTGCCGATACGGCAATAAAAAGATAATCGGGGTAACCCGAGAGTTTAAATTCTACCATTATCCAGCGGTCGGCTTGCTCGTCGTACAAAATTAAGGGGTCGCCATCGTTGGGTAGGTCATTATCGGGTATATTGGTAAGCCCAAAAAACATAGTGTTTAAATCTGTGGGCGGAATGAGTATGTTGCCTTGCTTATCGTAAATTGCATAGGACTTGTTTACGGTTTGCATATAATGTTTTGGTCCTGCTGCACCGTTGCAATCTGGCGGGTATCCCATTGAGTTTTGGGCTCTAAAATCTCGTAAAATGGAGGGGTTTCTTGTTATATTTCCGCCCATTTCTCGTTGCCAAACGGGGTCGGTCATTTGTAGTGTTTCAGGCAATACTTCAATCTTCCCTTCGGTGAAGTTAGTTGCTGTTTTTTTTATCCGTAAGGGGATTATTTTTTGGGGTAATTCCCTTAGGGGTTTCGATTTGCTAAAAAATTGAGCTTTTGTTACTTTTGGCTCGTGTTGCGAGTAAGAAAAGTTGGTGGATAGTAAAATCAGAAGCACTAGAAAAGCGTATTTTTTTATCATCAGATTACAATTTTATTAATTTAATAATTTTGTAAAGTTAATGGATTGCTTTGATTATTGCAAAAAAGATGTTTTCTTTTGTAATAATTCATCTGGTCTAAAACCTAAAAAAAAGTAATTAGTCGCCCTGTGAGTGGTATAACTAATTGATTATCAGGTTCTAAATTTGAGTGTTTTTGCAAAACTACTCACCGGGCAATTTTTTTATGGCACTCCCTTATTAAATAAATATTGTTTTGTTTCATATTGTGCTCAAGCAAGAAAGACCAGTAACAAAATTACTGGTCATTTGGTATTTCAAATTGGAGGTTTTGTTTAACCTTTTTCCATTTTTCGTTCATTATTGGTGAGGATATTACCCTCTTTGTACTCTTCTATTGCCATAAGGATTGGCTTTGGTAAGCGTTCGTAGTAACGAGAGATTTCAATTTGCTCTCTATTTTCGTGTACTTCTTCTAGGCTATCGGTGTAGGAGGCGAATTCTTCTAGCTTATCATTAAGATCTTTCTTAATTTCGCTACCAATTTGGTTAGCCCGCTTAGAAATAATTACAAGCGACTCGTAGAGGTTAGCTCCATTTTCTCTAAAATCATCAAGGTTTCTTGTAATTGTAGAATTGGCTGCATTGGTGTTTTTATAGTCCATAGTATATCTAAATTAAGGTATTTTATGATTTTACTCTTACTGCTGATTTATATTTTAATGCGTTTTTAATGGCATTATCAATTAATTTTTGGGCTTCTTTTTTAAACTCTGAATTCGGGTATTTTTTCAATAGTATGTTACCTGATTTTGCTGCTTCTCTAAAGCGTTCTTCTCGTTTGGTTATGATGCTATTATTGGCATAATCGTATTTTGCTTTTAGGATATAAAAGTAGGCGGCCTCT
>CAMZKQ010000122.1 GCA_947311265.1 uncultured Chlorobiota bacterium
TACTTCCAAAAAAAACAATGGACTTGCCGAACATTTCGCCCTATGGAAACCCAGAGATGTCGTTTCTGGCGATTTTTACTGGATAAAAGAACACGATAACAAACTCTACTATATCGCAGCAGACTGTACAGGGCATGGCGTGCCAGGAGCATTCATGAGCATGCTTGGCATCTCATTTTTAGACGAAATAATCCTGCGGCAAGAGATTACTCGCCCTGCAGATATTTTGGGCACACTTCGCCAGCAAATAAAACAATCCTTGGGGCAAACCGATGCTACATCTAAATCTAAAGACGGTATGGATATGGCCGTATGCGTTATCGACAAGACTAGCCTTATAATGGAATATTCAGGAGCTTACAACCCGCTCTACCTCATGCGAAACTCCAAATTAATAGAATATAAAGCCACCCGAAATCCCGTAGGGATATTTGTAAAAGAACGAGAGTTTGAAAACCATGAAATTCAACTCGAAAAAAATGATGTCTTTTACATCTTTTCCGATGGCTTTATCGACCAATTCGGAGGACAAAAAGGGGCGAAATACAAAAGCCGAAATTTTAAGAATTTTCTTGTAAAAATCCATAACGAGCCAATTGCCAAACAACTCAAAATTTTTGATGATGAATTTTTAAGTTGGGTAGGCAACAATTATAATCAGGTCGATGATATTCTTATTCTTGGTGTAAAAATCCTATAAAGGCAGCATGAAAACGATATACTTACAACTCCTTTGGATACCCCTATTTTTCCTTTCCTGCGGAGGCAGTCAGGAGCCGAAAGTGGAAACAGAAAAACCGCTAGTACCCATAAAAAATAGCTATGCCCAATTATTTTCAATGGAACGGGCTGGGAAATCCACAAAATTAACCATTTATGATAATAGCAAGACTGCGATTGAAAGCTACTTACTTTTCCCAAGACAGGAAAAGCTGCCTAGCCAGCTCAGAAATAAGCTGATAATTAGAACGCCCATAAAAAAAAATAATTTGCTTATCGACCACCCATATTGGCTTCTTAGGGCAACTCAAAATGGAACATAAAGTAGTTGGCATTTCAGGAAAAAACTATTTCTACAATGCCCAAATTAGAGCCAAAATAAACGATAAAACGATTGCAGATGTAGGGGTAGAGCAAAGCGTTGATATTGAAAAAATTATTGGTTTAAAACCAGATATTGTTACCATATACGATATTTCTGGCGAAATGCAGAATGTAATACACCAACTTAGGCAGCACAAAATCCCAGTTCTATTAATAAACGAATATAGAGAAAATAGCCCGCTAGGGCAAGCCGAATGGCTTAAAGTGTTTGGCTTACTTTTTAATAAGGAAGAACTTGCAGAGCAAATTTTTACTACAATTGATAGGGAATATCAACACACAAAAAAAATATCGAGTAAACAAGCCGAAAAACCTACGGTTTTAGTAAATATGCCATGGAAAGGCACTTGGTATATGGCAGGTGGGCAATCCAATATCTCTACAATAATTACCGATGCCGGTGGCAATTTCCTTTGGAAAGATAGTCCTGAAAAACTAGCGAAACCACTAGATTTTGAGGCCGTTTTTGTGAAAGCAAATGAAGCCAAAATTTGGCTTAACCCCGGGGCTGCAAGCACACTTAGCGATATAATTGCCAATGATGCTCGGCTAGCCAATTTTTCGGCATTTAGCAGAGGGAATGTATTTGCCCGCAATAAACGCTCGGCTAATTTAGCCAACGACTTCCTCGAAACGGGCATTGCTCGCCCCGATATTGTGTTAAAGGACTTAGCAAAAATTTTCCACCCAGCACTGTTGCCTAATTACGAGCTTTATTTTTACCAACAACTTTACTAGGCATTCGATATGCTTAGCGTCTTAAAAATTGGAATTTTCCAATATTTTTTAATGCAATACCTGTGCCTCGGGCAACAGAGTGTAGGGGGTCTTCGGCTATATGAACAGGGATATTTGTTTTGTCGGTAAGGCGTTTGTCTAACCCTCGTAATAATGCACCGCCGCCAGCAAGGTGGATTCCACTTTTGTAAATATCGGCATATAGCTCCGGTGGTGTTTGTTCCAAAACACTAAGAATTGCGGCTTCTACTTTGGCGATAGATTTGTCCAAGCAATGGGCAATTTCTTGGTAAGAAACAGGGATTTCAACAGGAAGAGCAGTCATTTGGTGTGGCCCTCGAACAACAAAATCTTCAGGCGGGTCTTCTAGGTCTGCCAAAGCAGCACCTACATTTATTTTAATTGCTTCTGCTGTTCGCTCGCCAATTTTAATATTGTGCTGATGCCGCATATATTCTTGAATATCGAAAGTAAAGTCATCGCCAGCTATACGGATAGAGCGGTTGCAAACAATCCCGCCAAGGGAAATTACAGCAATTTCGGTTGTGCCCCCCCCGATGTCAATAACCATGCTTCCTGCCGGGGCTTCAACATCGATACCAATACCAATGGCGGCGGCCATTGGTTCGTAAATCATATAGACCTCTCTTGCTCCGGCACGCTCGGCAGAATCTCTTACTGCCATAATTTCTACTTCGGTACTGCCCGAGGGGATACAAATAACCATTTTTAATGATGGTGTTATAAATTTATTTTTAGAAGTACCCATTTTAATCATGCCTCTAATCATAAGTTCGGAGGCCTGAAAATCAGCAATAACACCATCTCGCAAAGGGCGAATGGTTTTAATACGGTCGTGTGTTTTGCCTTGCATCTGCCGGGCTTTTGTGCCGATGGCTATAAGTTTATCCGTAGTTTTATCAATGGCCACGATTGACGGCTCATCTACAACAATTTTGTCGTCTTGGATAATGATTGTGTTTGCCGTTCCTAAGTCAATTGCAATTTCCTTAGTTAAGAAGGAGAATAATCCCATTATGTATAATTAATTGTGAGCAAAAAAGCTCAATTATTGGTATAGTCTGTTGTAGTTATTTATTAGTGTTATAATTAATTTGTTTTTAGGGCGTTTTATACTTTAAAATGTCGTTTATGCAAATAATTAACTTCTAATAAGATACAAAACTAAACAATAAATACAGTTTATTAAATCTTATTTCATGTAAATGTTACATTTTTTATAAAATTTAACAATTTTTTGCGTTTTAATAACAAACGGAATGAATATTGCACTTCTAATTTTTACTTATTTTGCAAAAGGTCATAAAAAACTTGATGAATTGAAGGGCGAATATTTAGTTTATAAATTAATGAGTTTTCTCTTGTTGGGTTTACTCGGTTGGAGAGAAAGACAAAAAGCAGACCATTTTCAGGGTCTGCCCACACGAATGTCCCTGTGTAGCCGCCGTGCCCAAAACTAGCTGAGGAGGCCGAAATTGCACAAGACCCATTTTCTCTATTTTTTAGAAGGGGCTTATCAAAACCGAGTCCACGGCGATTGCCATATTTAGGATACTGTACTTTTGTAAATTCGTTAAGCGTAGCTTTCGGAATGTAAATTTTGCCATCATAAACGCCTCCTTGTAAGTACATTTGCATTACTTTGGCCAAATCATCGGCAGTAGAAAATAAACCTGCATTGCCAGAAATACCGCCCATTGTGGCTGCTCCTTCGTCGTGCACATAGCCGTGTAGTAATTTTTTTCTGAATAGTTTATCGTTTTCTGTGGGTACAATTCTCGATAGTGGGAATTTTTCTTTGGGCTTATAACACAAGGTTTTTGCACCAAGTGGCTGGTAAAAATTTGTATTTAGATAGTCGATATAGCTTTCGCCTGATAAGTTTTCGATGAGTTGAGGGAAAATATAGAATACTAAGCCTGAGTATTTATATTTTTTTTCTTTTCGTAGTGCTGATTGCCTGATGGCTCTATAAATTTTTCTACGGAATTTACGACTTATATATAAGGTGTCGGATAATTTATAAGGAAACCTTTTGGAGGGCTTAGTGCGGACGTACTTTTTTTTGAAAGTGCCGTCTTTATTTTTGAGCATTTTCCAGTAGGGTATCCAAGGCTGTAGGCGGGCTTGGTGTGCTAGGGCTTCTCGCATTGTAAAATGCCTCTTGTCTGAACATCGAAATCGCCACCAGTAGTGGCTAAATTTTGTGTCTAGTTTTATTTTGCCTTCGCCGTGCAATTTCATAAGGGCAGGCAAGGGGCCTATTATTTTTGTTACTGATGCCAAATCGTATAAGTCGGAGTTTTTTACAGGGGTAATGCTGTCGTATGTGTGTGTGCCATAGCTTTTATTGAAAAATATTTTGCCATCTTTTGCTGCAAATACCCGGCAGCCAGGAAAGGCTTTTGCCGAAATCCCGGCAAGGGCTATGGAGTCTATTTTCTTGTGAAGCTGTGTAGAGTCAATGCCAATTTTGGAGGGGGATACATTTTTTAATTTTTGTGCATTTGCACAAAGTGTTAATAGTAAGGCAATTAATGTTGTTGTAATTTTTCTCATTGGTATATTGCAGGCTTAAAAATAGGCTTATAGGTAAAACGCAAGCGATGCTAGTTCGCTTGCGTTTTTGTGTGATTTAATAATATTGTTGAATGCTTTGAATGTTTTTTTTTTATTTTAATATAGGAGGTGTTTTTTTGAGCTGTTTTTCCAGCCGGCTTGGGAGCTGTATTTTACAAAGTAAACTTTGAGGTCGGCTTGTGATTCGTAATCTACAAAGTAGATTTTTTTGTCGGCCTGCGAAGAATAGTTTACAAAAAACCAGTTGCCATCGCTGCTGGCTTGTGATTCGTAATCTACTTTATATACTTTTAAGTCGCATTGCGATTCGTATTTTACAACATATACTTTTATGTCGGCTTGGGAAGAGTAATCTACCGAAAATATTTTTTGTGCCTGTATTGTGCTTACTGAAAACAGGGTAACTAGTGTTATTAATAATGCTTTGGTTAAAATTGTCATGGTTGTTGTTTTTGGGTTTATAACTGAATGTTGCAATTTAACTTTTTTTTTTTAGGATTCCAAATTAGCCTTTTGCTTTTTCTTTGTGTCCTGAAAAAAGGAGTAGCCCAATAAAAGTTATTAGCCCATTGACGATAAGTAACTCGAAACCAAATTTATATCCCAAAAGTAAATCGACAGAAAATTTATTTAAGAAAAAACACAAGATAGGGGAGAGTAGGGCAATTATGGGGACGGCGGTGTCTAAGGTTTTTATTTTTGTAAATATACCAAAAGCAAATAAGCCAAGTAAGGGGCCATAGGTGTATGCTGCAATTTTAAAAACGGCAGTTACTACGCTGTCGTCGTTAAAGCTATCGAAGAGGAGAATGACGAGGAAGATTAGAAATGAAAATCCGGCATGGACTATGTTTTTTTTTGTTTTTATTTTTTTTGAGTTGTTGCTGGGGTTAATGCCTAAAAAATCGACTACAAATGAGGTGGTCAGTGCGGTAAGTGCCGAATCGGCACTTGAAAATGCGGCGGCTGTAATCCCGAGTAGGAAGATGATGCCTGCAAAAATAGAAAAATTATTTAGTGCCAACATGGGGTATAACTCATCGGAGCGGTTGGGTAGTGCTATCCCGAAGTGGTTGGCATACACGTAGAGTAGCACCCCGAGCGATAGGAAGAGTAAATTAACTGGTACGAGCGTGATGCTAAACCAAAGCATATTCTTTTTTGCGTCTTTAAGGCTTCTGCAAGTGAGGTTTTTTTGCATCATATCTTGGTCTAGCCCAGTCATTACTATGGCGATGAATGCACCTGCTATAAATTGTTTGTAGAAATTGTTGCCCACTCGCCAGTCCCACTCAAATAGCCCCGAAAGGGGGCTTTCTGCAATCACTTTTACTGTGCCAGAAATTGATAGGTTTAGCTGGTTAGCAATGAGGTAAATGCTTATTGCTGCTGAGGCTAGCATGAAAAAAGTTTGTAGGGTATCGGTCCATACTATTGTTTTTATACCTGCCCGGAAGGTGTACACCCAAATTAGGCTTATCGTGCTAAGAACGGTAACCCAAAAGGGAATGCCAAAGGCATCGAAAAAACCAATTTGTAACACCCCTGCGACTAAAAATAGCCGAAATGAGGCGCCTATTACTCTGGAAATCAGAAAGAAAAATGCACCTGTTTTGTATGACCAAAAGCCAAAACGTTTTTCGAGGTAGCTGTAGATGGACACTAAATTTAGCTTGTAATAAAGTGGCAAAAGTACGTTGGCAATTACAAAATAGCCTACAAGGTAGCCTAGTACCATCTGGAAATATTTGAATTCGGAATTACCGACTTCGCCGGGTACTGAAATAAATGTAACCCCTGAAAGTGAAGCGCCTATCATGCCAAATGCGACTAAAAACCATGGCGATTTTTTGTTGCCTGTAAAGAATGATGAGGCATCTGCTTTCCGGCTTGTAAGGTAGGAAATAAGGATAAGCACGGCAAAGTAGCTTGCGATTACGCTAAAAACGATTAATGGAGTCATTGTGAATTTTATATTTTAGACAAAGGTATTAGAATTGGGCGGTTTATAAATATTTATTTATCAACAGGAGTTTTTTTTTACTGGTTTTTGTAATGTCCTTATAATAAGAGTCTTACTGCTATTGTTTTAGGCTAAATAGATTTAAAATTTCTCTTTTTGCCTGATTATCAACAATATAATAAAAATAAAAGAGTTAAAGTAATATATAATTGCTATTTTTACAGTATTCGGTACAATTGTTATTTTTTCGATTACAGTTATACCTTAAAGTAAAATCTGAATAAAGCAATATAAATTGTTAAATATGAATACTTCAAAAAAAATAAGGGAGGCAAAACCTTTACCTATAAAAATGAAAGTGCCTAGGCTTAAGAAATCGGCTAAAGAAAAATTTTCAGAACTGCTTTTAAATGCTTTTCCTGAATCTGTGTTTCTAATTACCAAGTCGGGGAAAATTGTTTATGTTGGCAAGCAAGTTGAATCTGCTTTTGGTCGAAATCCAAAGGATTTAGAGGGTGAAAATTTTTCAAATTTTGTGCTAAATACCGAGCTTGAAAGGATAAAAAGCAAGCTTAAACTTGTTTTTTCGGTGGGTGAAATTGCCCCTTTTCGTACAGAAATACTGGATACTAATAAACAGCCTGTACCTGTTCGTGTAAATGCTCGTAAATTAAAAAAAGGGGCTCATACTTATGCACTTGTTACTTTACAAGATATTTCTAAAGTAATAAAAGCAGAGGAGCAACTGATTGAAGATAAGATACTTGAAGGTGAAATAGGGACCCTTAAATCACTTCTTATAAAACAGCATGTTATTGACCTGAACGAGCAGGTGGAAGAAATTGAACGGCTTGCCGAGTTGATTTGTAAAAATACTCGAAAGCCACTTCTTGCCGATAGTTTTGCAAAAATGATAAAAACCTCGGCAACTTTGATTTCGGAGATTATTGTACGCATGCAGGATACTGCCCAGATAGAATCGTCGCAACTAATTGAGGGAGAGGCGGTTTTTAGCTTGAATGATTTAATTATGGATATTGCAAAAAGCTTTGCAGATGAAGCTTTTATAAAATACGATAATTTTTTTATTGCTAAAAAATCGCTTAATGATAATGATGCAGTAATTTATGCGGATAAATTTAATTTGAACAAGGTGTTTTCGATACTGATTAGGAGTGCTTTAAAAGCCACCAAAGGCGGCTCGGTCAGTTTTGGTTATAATTTCTTGGAAGAAAAAAGGGCATTGGAATTTTTTGTTACCGATACAGGCACTCCAATTTCGGAAAATACGCTTAACCTTTTTAAACTCTGTGAGCAAGATAATACGGATACGGAACGCTACCTAGAGTGTGTAAAGAAAGAATTGCCTGTAGCCAAATCAATAGTTAAACAACTAGGCGGTAATCTTTTATACACTGTTGATAATCAAGATGGTAATACATTTTCTTTTGTAATTCCTTATACCAAAGGGGGCTAATTATTAGGGCTGATTTTTAGTTGCTTTTTCTACTGTAAAGCCGGCTGAATATAAAATTGGCTCGTCATTTTTTCGCATAGCATGTTGCATCTGAAATTTGTAAACGCCTGTTTCTACAAATTTTATTTGGCGTTTATAGAGGAATTTACAATCTATCTTCGAGCCTCTTTTTTTGCCTAACCATTTGCCAGAGGCATCTGCCAGAAAAAACTGAACTGTGTCGGTCTGTATAGCCCCCGAAGGGGCTTTGGCAGATATTACAAGCCAAATATTTGAAGTCCGGAAAGTTTCCTTTGCCGAAATATTAGCAAACACATTGTATGGTATATCAATTTTAGGGATTTCAATATCAAAAGTTACGGCCTGTTTGGCTTGCCACTTCTCCGAGTTAAATGTGTACTGCTCGCTAAATACTTGATTCCCAGAACATGAGAATAGCAGGGGAGTTAGCATAAATAGAGCAAAAAATAAAAATCTATTTCTTTTCATCATTTCTTTTGTTGGGCGAATGCTTTTTGTTTGCTGGATTTTTAGGGGTTACAGCTGGTTTATTGCCACCTTGTTTGTTGGCTGGTTTATTGGGGCGTTTTCTTCGGTTGTTCTTTTTTTTCGGCACTGTTTTTTGTGTTGAGGTTTGTTTATTATTTCCCTCTTGTTTGTTTTGTGGGTTTCGTTTTTTTCGGTTGTTATTTTTTTTTCTTCGAGGTTTTTGTTTTTTTGATTTTAAGTTATCAAATCGAGTTAAACTTTCTTCTCCGATTACATTTTTATAGCCCAAATTTTCGGTAATAAGTGTTTCATCTACAATAAGCAGTTTTTCGGGTTGCTCACCGGCTTTATTCATTGCCTGTATTTCCTTCACCCTTTCTATTGGGAGTGTAATGTAAGTCTTTAAGTTATTCACTTCCATGGTGTAGAGCATTGTGCCTTGCAGAATATCCCGCTTTACATATCTTGCCCGCCCTGCTTTGCTTTCGAGTGAGCGTTTTTGTGGAAAATTTTTAAGGGCATCTATGTAATTATCAATTTCAAAATTGAGGCAACATTTTAGTTTTCCGCATTGTCCAGTGAGTTTATCTGGGTTAAGCCCAAGCTCTTGCAAGCGTGCAGCATCGGTGCTTACAGTTTCAAAGTCGGTTTTCCAAGAGGAGCAGCAAAGTTCTCTTCCGCAAGAGCCAATCCCACCAATTCGCCCAGCCTCTTGCCTTGCTCCAATTTGTTTCATTTCTATCCGGATTTTAAATTCGGCAGCTAATACACGTATTAATTCTCTGAAATCGACACGCTTATCGGCAATGTAATAAAAAATGGCTTTCGAGCCGTCGCCCTTAAACTCAACATCACCAATTTTCATATCCAAGCTAAGTCCTGTGGCGAGTTTTCGGGCTTTTAGCATTACTTCTTCTTCACGGGCAATGGCCATGTCCCATTTTTCAATGTCGGCTTCTGTTGCTTTTCGGTATATTTTCTTGAACTCTTTTCGTGCGGAAACTTTTTTCTTTTTGAGTTGCTTTAGTACAATTTCGCCAACGGCGGAAACTGTGCCTGTATCGTGTCCTGGCGAAGCCTCTACAACAATATTATCCCCCACTTTAAGGGGGATTTTATCTACGTTAAGAAAAAAATCTTTGTTCGTGCTTTTAAACTGCACCTCAACAATGTCCTGCGAGTCGATGCCAGGTGGCACGTCTTTCAACCAGTCGAATACATTGAGTTTACTACTACAGCCTGAACATCCTTTGCTGGAAGAGCAGCCTCTTTTTATTTTTTTATTTTCTGTCATTATACTGTGGTTTAGGCACAGTAAAATCAATAAGTCTAATGTTTTTTAATGGTTTTTAAGTGTTAATTTTTGACCATTTGTGTTGGCATTAATGGGCTTATAATATTACCTTTAGCTATATCCCGAACTTTATTTTTACCTTTAAATCTCCCTATTTAATGGGCTGAAATTTTATAAAAAAGGCAAGTTGTTTACCATCAGGCATTTAGTTTTAAAGTTGTAAGTAAGTAATCTTAATGCAAAATGAAATTTATATAGAATACCGCTCTTAAAATAGTGGGCAGTTGTGTTCACAAATAACTGAGCACCAGAGGTGTGGTATGTGTTGATATATTTAGGGCTGTTATTGATTTTTTTTTGCCAAAATATATTGTGATTGACTATGATTTTACTATGGTTTTATTTTTATTAAACGAGTTATTTTAAGTGCCAAATCCAAAAGAATCATCTTGCTGTTGCCATTTCTTTCGATATGCCTAAGTGCAAGGTTAAACTCTTGGGATAGCTGATTTATATTGTTTTTATGGATAAATGGTGAAAATTTCTGAGCAAATTCAGCTTCTTTTTTAGCCAAATATACGATTTTGTTTTTGTTTTCGGGCGAAATATTTAAAATAAAAGTTTCTCGTAGCATTTTTAAGGAATATTCTAGGAAAAATTTATGGTGTTCTCGCCCTTGTTTTGCAATCTCTTCGGTAAGTGTAATTAGCTCCAATACCTTTACCCCAAATGCGTAGCGCATAATTGCAGCAAAGTTTTTGAAATTTTCCGACTCCTCTTGTACATCATAGTTTTTAATTTCTTTTGTGGCTTTGATATAATTACCATCTGCAAGGCGAACAATATCTTCTATTTTCTGATCAGAAAAGGCATTAAATTTAGCTTTTAAAGTGGTGGACATGCTTTCTCGGTCTATTTTAGGGATTTTAAAAAGCTGTGTTCTGGATAATATTGTTTGGATAATTTGGTCGGGGTACTGCGATACTAAAATAAAGACCGTTTTGGGCGGTGGCTCTTCTATCATTTTAAGTAATTTATTGGAGGCCGAAATGTTCATTTTTTCAGGTTTCCAGATAATCATTACTTTGTATTCTGCCTCGAAGGTTTTTAAGTTTAATTTCCTTATAATTTCTTGGCTTTCGTGGGCAAAAATACCGGCCTGTTGGTTTTCTGTGCCAATAAAATCGAGCCAACTCTCTAGGCTATGATAGGGGGTTTGGGTTATAAAATCTCGCCATTGTGGCAAATAGTTATCGCTTACTGGTTTTGATATTTTTTTTGTTTTTACCACCGGAAAAATAAAGTGCAAATCGGGGTGTACAAGTTTTGATATTTTTTTACAGGGAGCACATTCGCCGCAAGAGTCTTGTTCGGTGCGGTTTTCGCAAGCCAGATATTGAGCATAGGCGATAGCCAAAGCCAGTTTTCCGTTGCCCGAAGGGCCTACAAAAAGCTGGGCATGGCTTACTCTTTGGTTTAAGATAGTACCAATTAGTTTTTTTTTAATTTGGGTATGTCCTGCAATGTCTTTAAAACGCATCGCTGCAAATGTAAGAAAAGATAATGGGTTTTTGTAAAATCATACATTTAAAGTTTCCCTGTAGAAAGGCAATAAATTATGTTATAGAACGTATTTATTAATATAAAGTATTGTTTGCTGTTTCTCTGGTCTTGTTTCGGCAAGTACCTGTGCATAATTTTGTTGTATTGCAAAGCCTGTATATTTGCTAGTTACAGAATTGTGTAAGCTACTTTAAAGTACCACTTAGTGCTTATTATTAATTAAAAATTATATAGAAGTATTGAAATCTCAAATTTTATATCTATTTTTAGCAACACATTTACTCACTAAATATTTTAATCAAAAAATTATGAAAAAATCATTCTTTATTTTTATAGCGATATTTTCGCTTTCACTATTTGCAAATAGTACTTTTGCACAAGCCGACCAAATTGTTGGGCTTTGGAAAACGATTGACGATGAGACTGGTAAGGCAAAAGCACACGTTAAAATCTTTAAAGCTACCAATGGCTATTATTATGGGCGAATTGTAAAATTAATAGGCAAAGACCCCAATTCTAAATGTACGGCTTGTAAGGGCGACTTGAAAGACAAGAAAGTAGTCGGTATGCTAATAATTACACGCATGGAAGTAGATGGCGATGAGCTAGACAGTGGGCAGATTTTAGATGCCGCTAATGGCACTTTTTACCACTGTACCCTAGGGTTAGATGACAATAACAAGGATAAGCTAAATGTACGAGGCTCTATAGATAGCTGGGGGCTAGCTGGTAGAACGCAAGTTTGGCATAGGATAAAATAAGTTAAATAGAATAAAAAACGAGGCATTCAAAATATTTTGAATGCCTCGTTTTTTTGTTCTAAAAATCAGCTAAAACGACTACCGGGCAATGGTCGGAGTGTACCGCATTGGGTAGGATAGAAGCCCCTTTTAGTTGGTCTGCAAAAGCGTTGCTTACCATATTGTAGTCGATACGCCAGCCTTTGTTGCGAGAGCGGGCGGCAGCTCGGTAGCTCCACCAACTGTAGTGGTGCGGCTCTTGATTAAACACTCTAAAAGAATCGGTGAAACCATCATCTACAAAGTGTTGAAACCACTCTCTCTCTTCGGGCAGAAAGCCCGATGTTTTTTGCTGTTTGGTAGGATTATGAATGTCAATCCAAAGGCGGCAAATATTATAATCGCCTGATATTATTAAGAATTTCCGAGTCTTTTGCAGTTCGTTAATATAGGCTCTAAAATCTGTAAGCCACTGCATTTTAAAGGCTTGTCGCAATTCATTTGAGCCAGATGGGTGGTACACACTAATTACAGAAACTTCGCCGTAGTCGGCTCGGATAAATCGCCCTTCAAAATCGTATTTTTCAATATCCATACCATAAACCACCTTATCGGGCTTTTGTTTTGTAAGTATGCCTGTGCCGCTATAGCCTTTCTTTTGGGCAGAGAACCAGTAGCAATGGTAACCCAAATCTGTAAATAACTTCTCCTCGATTTGTTCGGGCTGTGCTTTGGTTTCTTGTAGGCAAACGATGTCTGGGTTTTCGGCTTTTAGCCAGCCTACAAAGTCTTTTTTTATGGCGGCTCGTATGCCGTTAAGGTTGTAGGATATTATTTTTTTCATGATTTTTTATTGGTTACGCACAATTTTTATTAGGCGGATTTCAAAAATAATGGCTGAGTATGGGGGGATTAGTCCTTCTCTTTTTTTGCCGTAAGCCAAGTCTGGGGGAAGCCCTAGTATTGCAGAGTCGCCTACATTCATCATTCTTAAGCCTTCGTCCCAGCCTTTGATTGCAGGGTATTGGTTAAATATTTGCACTATTGGTGCGTAGTAGTCGGTGCTAAGGAACTGGGTTTTATTATCGACCAGTTTCCCGGTAACGTTTATAAAAATGGAGTCGCCTGTTTGGGGTTTTAATAAGTTGTCGCCTTGTGCGGTGTCGTTTAATATAAAAAACAAGCCACTCTCTAGTGACGGAATGTCGTTGTGTTTGCTTGCCACGTATTTTTGGAGTAAGATAATTTGGTCTTCTTCTCGTTCGTTGGAACAGGCAGAAAATATTGAAATTATTAGGGCTAGTAAAAGTAATTTAGTTGGTGTAAGTTTCATTTTGATGTAATTATAGCCTAGTTTTATTCAAATGTTTTGCGTAAATTATTTTCGATATTGTAAAAAAACTTTTTTTCTAACGAAAAAATAGTGAGTTCGATTAAATAAAACTGCTCATCTTGTTGCAGTGGTTTTATCTGCGGATTTTTTTTTAATGATGCCCAAGGCAGGTTTATAGCTGCATTTTTTAGTTCTCCAATAGTTTCAATAAGGGGTTTGTTTTTAGGGATATTTAGTTGAAATGTATGCCCGCTAATGGTTTCGGCATGCTCTTCTTTTTTTATTTCTGCACCTACAAGTTTAGAGTAAGGGAATTGTACGACTGTACCTTGCTCATTTTCAAGTGTTAGTAGCCGGTTTTTCATTGCTGTAATTTTCCCTGCTGTGCCATTTACTTCGATATATTCGTTTACCGAAATATCGTTACCCGTTCGGAAAACAATGCCTGCAAGATAGTCTTTGAGGTAATAAAAGGAGGCCCAAAGTGCAATAACAAGAAGGACAATAAAAAGTCCTATGCCAACGGCAATATTTTTTTTTGCGAAAAAATGTAACGACCATGCAATAAAAACAAGCCAAATACTAAGCTCGGCAAAAGGGAAGTATTTTTGAGCGGTTTTTTTATATCTCTTATGGAAAATAAGTGGCAATGCAAATTTTAGCCCACGCAAAACGGCGTAAAGTAAAACGGCGTAAAATAAAAATTTATAGATTGCAAAATTTGAAAATTCCATGCTAAGGCATTAAAAATAAAATAAAGCCAAATGTATTGAAAATATCATAAAAAGCAAAAAAAACAGTTACCACTTTGGCGAGGATAGCATAAGTTAAAAATACAAAATTAGAATATTTGTATATTTATGCTAAATTTGTAAGTGCTTAGCTGCGGTTACTTCAAATAATAAAGGTATTGAAAAAAGCGTATATAAAATATTATATAATTTTAGGGCTTAGTTTGCTGGCTTTGGTAAGTTACGAAAATTTCCGAGATAAACCAATCGACTGGAAGTTTACATTAAGCAAGGACGATAAAATCCCTTATGGTACATACGTGCTGTACAATACTTTGGAGGATATTTTTAAAGCACAAGAGATTATAAATAATCGCCAAACGTTATATCAATATAAATTTTTTAACGAGGAGGAGGGGCAGAACTTTATTTTTATTGCCAATCATTTTAAATTGGACGATTTAGATACTGATATTTTATTAGAGTTTGCCAATAAAGGCTCTAGCATTTTCATTGCGGCCAATAGTTTTGAAAAAACATTTAGAGATACATTAAATATTGCAACATCTACAGAATTTGCTTTTGTGAGCAAAGGTGCAGTCCTAGAGTTTGCTAATCCAAAGCTGAAAACTGAAAAAAAATATAGCTTTAAAAAAGCAATTGGGGGGCGTTTTTTCTCAAAAGTTGATACTGCAAATGCTGTTATCCTTGGCTTGCGAGATAAAACGGCAGTTAATTTTATAAAAGTGCCTTTTGGCAAAGGGGCTTTTTTCTTAAATACAGAGCCAGCCGCTTTTACAAATTATAATATGCTAGATTCTGCAAATGCAGAGTATGCTTACAAGGCCATTTCCTACCTGCCGGTAAAAACAACAGTATGGGACAATTACTCAAAAAAACAAGCTGCCGAAAAATCTCACCTTAGGTATATTTTTAAAAACCCAGCCTTAAAGGCTGGTTATAGCTTATTGGCAATAAGTTTGCTTTTTTATATATTTTTTTCAGCAAAGCGAAAACAACGTGTTATTCCGGTTATGAAGCCTTTTAAAAATACATCGCTAAAATTTACCGAAACCGTCGCTAGAGTTTACCTCCACAATAAGAACCATAAAGATATTGCCCTAAAAAAGTATAGCTATTTGCTCGATTTCTTACGCCGAAAGTATTATATCCAAATTAATGACCAAACGCAGGTGGACTATGCCAGTATTGCTGAAAAATCTGGGGCAACAGAGGATACTGTAAAGTCTGTTTTTGCTTTGGCAAAAACAATTGAAAATTCGGATACTTTATCGGAAGCCCTATTGCTTAAATTTAATAATTGGGTTGAGCAATTTTATAAAGAGTGTTTGTGAAAAAAAGTAAGGGGCTAAATGCTAGATATAAATTTCAAGAATTGAAGCTTTGCCTATCAGTTGGTAGTTATTTATAGCCGCCGGGAGTAAAATTGTTTCGCCCTTTGTTAATTTGTAATCGCCTGTTTTACAGGATATTAAAAGACCTCCCTCTACACACATATAAATAACAAAGGAGTCTAAATCTGAATAATCTTTATTTATTGGCTTATCAAACATGAGGAAATTAACAGTAAAAAAGGCACAACTTTCAACCCGTTTGGTTTTATTAAGCGTTTTTTTATAGCTGGTTTTATAGTTGGGGTAGAGTGTAAAATCAATAGCCGCTTTGGCCTGCTCGGTATGGAGTTGGCGAAGTTGCCCGTCAATGCCCGGGCGGTCCCAGTCGTGAATGCGGTAAGTAATGTCGGAGGATTGCTGAATTTCTGCCAGTAAAATACCTGCCCCAATGGCATGGATACGCCCGGCAGGAATGAAAAATGAGTCGCCCTTATTGGCGGTTTCATAATTTAAAATATCAGTAATTTTATTTTCGGCTAATTTTTGCAAATATTCTTGCTGGTTGGTCTGTTTTCTGACCCCCGAAATGAGCTCTGCCCCTTTATCGGATTCCAGAATATACCACATCTCCGTTTTCCCGAGTTGCCCGTAGCGTTTTGTTGCAATTTCATCGCCCGGGTGCACCTGTACCGATAAATCTGCCGAAGCATCTATAAATTTAATGAGCAAAGGAAACTGTTTGCCAAATTTTTTATAGATAGATTGCCCAACGAGTTTCTCTTTTTCTAAATCACAAACCTCCACCAGGCTCTTGCCCGAAAGCTCACCATTATTGACTATAGATACACTCCCCTTAACAGCTGAAATCTCCCAGCTTTCGCCCGTTTTATCCGAAACTGATGGTTTATTTAAAACCGTTTTAAGTTTATTACCTCCCCATACTTTCTCTTTTAAAATAGGTTTAAATTTTAGTGGGTATATCATTTTGCACGTTATTTGTATAATTTAAGATTATCGAAATAGGATTAATTTCAAATGCAAATATAAAAAAAAGATAAAATAAGTTACAAGGTTCAATTTTTTTTTTTAATTTTGTTTGTTGTAGAAAATAAGATTTGAATACAATAATTCAATCTATACTTTTCTTTTTTTTAAGTATGAAAAACTAATTGTATAAAGTAATATCAAATTTGGAATTAGACTTAATTATTTAATTCCTTAATCGTTTTAAAGAAAAGCAACAGGAGTTGGGATACAAAAACGAAGTTCATAATAATTTCTAACAGTAGAAGAAACACTAATTACACCCATGAGGGATTTTTTTTCTAACATAACTATAAAAGTTCGATTTCAGATATTTCTGGGCATTATACTTGCAATTCTCCTTGGGGTTGTAGTCTTCTTTATTTTTACAATACACAAAGTACAAGATTACCGAGATTACAATACAAAAGTAGATGAGCTAGTTATTGACTACCTCGAATTAAGACGCTTCGAACAGCACTTTCTATTACGCTATAGCGAAGACCCTGCCTTTTTTACAACCAAAGAAAATAAATATTTGAAGAAACATAAAAAAGCATCGTTAAGTTTGGATACCGTCGTTTCAGAACTGCTTGAAAATAAAATAACAAAAGAACTGACCCTTGATGCTAATTATGAAAAAATAAAAGCCTACCACAAGCGTTACGAAGAGCTATTTACACAACTCGGCGAAAAAATTTATAAACGAGGAGCAGGAAGCCATGGAATAATAGGCAATATGCAACGTGCCGCTAATGAAGCACTATTAGCCGAAAACAACCCCTACCTACGAGAGTACATCTTACTACTGGAACAAAGTAGTAAAGACTACCTTTATACAGGCGATACAGAAGTCGAAAATAGTGTAAAATTTACAAAACAATTTGTTTCGTTAGAAGAGTATATCCAAAAAGGAGATACCAGCACTTTGGCAGACGATACCCTTAGCTATGATGCCGCAGGAGGCATCAGCGAAGAATTTATAAACAGTGCCAACGACCTTCGGCGTTATTTCCAAGCACTCGTTAAAATTAATAAAGAAATAGGAAACTCCTACAAACAAGGAATTAGTGGAGAACTAAGAACAGAAATACACAAATTTGACCCCGAAATAAGAAATATACGAGATAAATTAAGGGTAGTTATAGATGTCAGAGAGCAAGAAACAGCCCTTATTATTAATGTTGTCTCTATTGTTATAATAATTTTAGTTATTTTAATTATTTGGGTCTTCTCAAATTCAATTACTCGACCTTTAAATATCCTAAAAGAATACCTCGAACCGCTAAGTTTTGGACGTTTGCCAAAAGAAAATACTGAAACTGCTGGTAAAGATGAAATCTCGGCAATGACAAAAAGTGTAAATAACCTCATTGTAGGGCTTCGACAAACTACCGATTTTGCAGCAATTATTGGGCAAGGCGTTTTCGATACGGATTACACTCCCCTTAGTAAAGAGGACGAACTCGGCAACTCACTCCTGGAGATGAGGCAGAACCTTAATGATGCAAAAATAAAAGAAGACAAGCGAAAGTACGATGACAGCCTTCGTAAATGGGCGAACGAGGGGCTTACCAAGTTCAATAATATACTAAGGCACAATACTGATAATATTGAAAAACTATCAAACACCGTTGTTCGGGAATTAATACACTTCTTAGACGCTAACCAAGGCGGGCTATTTGTTCATAATGACATTAACGAAAACGACGAACACCTAGAGCTAGTGGCAGCCTACGCCTATGGACATGAAAAAAAGAAAAAGAAAAAAATATATTTGGGCGAAGGCTTAGTCGGAACAGCGGCAATGGAAAAACAAACCATTTACCTGACTGATATTCCTAGCTCATATATTACAATAACCTCTGGGCTAGGCGGTGCAAACCCTACAAGCCTACTGATAGTACCAATGCGTGTAGAGCAAAATATTTTCGGAGTTATTGAGATTGCTTCGTTTAACGAATTTCAGCAACACGAAAGAGAATTTGTAGAAAAAGTATCTGAAAGTATTGCAGCCTCGCTTTCCATTACAAAAATAAACGCAAGAACTGCAGACCTACTAGAGCAATCTCAAATGCAACAAGAAGAAATGGCTGCACAAGAAGAAGAAATGCGACAGAATTTTGAAGAACTAAAACAGTCCGAAGAAGATTCTGCACGAAGAGAAGCAGAACTAACCGGCATACTACAAGCCATAAACACCGCCTCCATTGTAGTCGAAATGGACACAAAAGGATTTATTTCTTCGGCAAACGATAAACTCCTTAACTTAATAAAACTCACCGAAAACGACATATTGGGCAAACACCATCGCGACTTTATTAGCCTTAAAGACGAGCAAAAATACAATGCCTTTTGGAAGGATTTAAAAGACGGGAAAAATGTACAACGCACCGAGCTAATAATCAACTCGGCAGACGACAAATTTTGGCTCTCATTCTCTTATGCACCAATAAAAGACGATAGTGGAAATATTATAAAAATACTATCCATTGCATCGGATTTAACAGAATCTAAAAAACTAGAGTATAGCCTTATTGAGCAAGCCGAAGTAATGTCGGCACAAGAAGAAGAGATGCGACAAAACTTGGAAGAACTACGCTCGACACAAGATGAAATGTTTAAAAAACAAATTGAGCTACAAGAAGCTAATGTGGCCATTAGGCAGAACGAAAATAACTTGAAAGATGCAGTTAGAGAAGCCCAAAAGCAAGAGAGTGTAGTAAAAGATAAAAATGCGGAGTTACAATTGAGAGAAAATCAACTCAAACAAAATATAGAAAAACTAAACGAGGCACAAGAAAAAATAAAAGCAGAGCACCAAAAGCTAGAAGAAGCCAACACACTACTCAAAAAAAATGAGAAAGAGCTTACTGAAACACTCAAAAAAGCACAAGAACAAGAAATCCTAATTAACAAAAGAAACCTGCAACTAACAAGAAGTGAAGAAGAGCTACGCCAAAATATTAACGAACTTAATACCATTAAAGACCAACTTCAAGAACAGCATGAGCAAATCGCAGATATAAACATAGAACTGGCCGAAAAAGAAGCCGAAGTGCGTAGCCGATTTAGCACTGTTGATAAAAACAACCTTGTTGCAGAATATCGAGTTAATGGCACTTTAATAAATGCCAACTCCACCTTCCTGAAAACGCTTGGCTACCAAGAAGAAGACGTTATTAACCGCCACCACAGAATGTTTGTGCATGACACAGACAAACGTAGCCAAGAATACAAAGACTTCTGGGAAGGACTAAGAGCAGGAGAAGCCTACGACCTCGAATTTAGGCGAGTTAAAAAAGACAAAAGCGTAATTTACTTTAGAGGCATATATAACCCAATTCTTGATATTGAAGGAAAAACGGTAAAAATACTCGAAATAATGACAGATATTTCGATACAAGAAAACGCAAAAGCTAAGTTAGACAGCCGAATGCAAAATGTACTAACAGCAAATGCTTTCACAGAAACGGATTACAATGGCATCATTACAAATGCAAATGAAATTTTCTGTAAGCTGCTAGAAATCAAAGAAACAGAAATTATTGGTAAAGATTTTAACGATTACTTAGTATTTGATGACGGAGATCAAATTTCGCAAGAACGCCTTTGGATTGATTTACGACGTGGAAAAACCATTACAGGAGTTCAAAAACTAAAAAGCCAAACAGGACAACTGCTTGAATTTGTAGGCACATTCTCGGCAGTAAAAGACCCCGAAGGAAAAATCGTGTCCTATATGCTCTCGGCATTTAATATTACTGATTTCAATAAAAATATTTCTAAACTGGAAGAACAAATTAAAACCAAAGAAGCTGAAATTTCACGCTTGAAAGAAGAAATAGATAAAGGAAAACACTAAACAAACTCCGCTAAATACACTAATCAAAAACAGGACAACTTAGTCGTTACGCAACCGTTTTCCTAAAACCAATAGAAAATGAGTATTTACAAAGAAGTACTTAAAAAATATTGGGGTTACCCAGATTTTCGCCCCTTACAAGAGGATATTATAAAATCTGCCGCCGACCAAAAAAAAGACACCCTAGGATTACTCCCAACAGGGGGCGGAAAATCCATAATATTTCAAGTCCCAGCACTTGCACTCCAAGGATTATGCCTAGTAATTACCCCCCTGATTGCCTTAATGAAGGACCAAGTACAGAACCTTCATAAACAAAAAATAAAGGCTGCTGCAATCTATTCAGGAATGACTGCCCGAGAAATAGACATTACCCTAAACAATGCCTGCTACGGAGCTTATAAATTTCTTTACCTTTCCCCAGAAAGGCTCGCTACAAAACTCTTTCTTACCCGCTTGCAGGACATGAAAGTGAACCTTGTTGCCATAGACGAGGCCCACTGCATATCGCAATGGGGGTACGATTTCAGACCAGCCTACCTAAATATTGCAGACATAAAAGAGCATTTGCCCGATGTGCCATTTTTGGCACTCACCGCCACAGCCACCCCAGAGGTGGCTATTGATATTCAAGACAAATTAAAATTTAAAACACATAACTTATTTCAAAAAAGCTTTGCCCGAGACAACCTAATTTATATTGTCCGGAACGTAGAAGACAAAATGAAATACCTGCTAAAAATTGTAACAAAAGACCAAGGCACAGGCGTAGTATATGTACGTAGCCGCAAGAAAACATTTGAAACCGCAAAGTTCCTTAGGGAAAACGGCATTTCTGCCGATTACTACCACGCCGGTATCGACCCTAAACTCAAAGACCAAAAGCAGGCGGACTGGAAAGCCGATAAAATCCGAATAATAGTATCAACAAATGCCTTCGGCATGGGGATTGATAAATCCGATGTGCGATTTGTAGTACATCTAGATTTGCCAGACTCGCCAGAGGCCTACTTCCAAGAAGCGGGGCGGGGTGGGCGAGATGGCAAAATTGCTTATGCCGTCCTATTATATAGCAAAGCAGATAAATTGAATGCCGAAAAACGCCTCAAAATGGCTTTCCCCGAAAGAAAAGTAATAAAACGAGTGTACGAAGCACTTGCCAATTACTACCAAATCCCCGAAGGGGAAGGCAAAGGGACGGTTCGCCTTTTTGGGATTAAAGATTTTGTACAGAAATTTAAACTCCCGATTAGCACCGTTTTTAGCAGCATGAAGTTTTTACAGTCAGACGGCTATCTGGATTTTACAGAAAATGATTTTACACCATCAAAAGTGTTTTTTGAAGTGGGGCGAGACGATTTGTATAAATTCCAAGTATCCAATTTGCATTATGATACCTTTATCAAGCTACTTTTGCGTACCTACACAGGGCTATTTTCTAACTATACTGCTATTGATGAAGATTTTTTGGCCAAAAAGGCCAACACTTCCGTGTCGGTAATTGTAGAATATTTGCAATATATTGCCAAAGCAGGGATTATAAAATATATCCCACAAACCAGAAAACCGTTTATCATCTTTACCGAAAACCGACTAAGCACTAGGCGGCTTAAAATATCGAAAGAAAAATACGACGAAAAAAAGAAACGCTTTGTTAAGCGAATAGAGGCTATGGTATATTATGCCGATAGCACAGCAAAATGCAGAAGCCAAATTCTATTGGCCTATTTTGGCGAAACAGACGCTGCCCGATGTGGGCAGTGCGACGTTTGCAGAAAACGCAATACCTTAAATATCAGTGAATATGAGTTTGAGAATATCCTTGAAGAAATAAAAAGAACATTAAAAGAGCAGCCACAGTTACCTGATATAATTATTGATAATTTAAGTGCCGAAGAAAAAAAAGTGATAAAAGTAATTCGCTGGTTACTGGATAACGAAGAAGTACATTACAAAAAAGATGGAAAACTAGCTTGGGGAATGAAAGGTGAAATTTTTCAATAATCTTATATCTAGTGATTTATATAAGTTTGTTAATTAAAAACATTAATGATATATTGTGTCAATAGCTGCCCCTAAAGAGGAGTTAAAAATTAGATTTAGATAAAAAATAACTAACCCATATTTCAAACCACAGAATTAAAACTTAGCCCAATGAGAAACACATTTAAAATAGTATCAATTGCCATAATTTCATTGCTTTTAAGCACCTGTTATCAGTACCCCGAAAATTTAGCATTGGAGTATGCCAATTACAACAGGGTGATGGGGGCAGAAGGCGGGGAAGTCGTTTTTCTATCTAATTACCAAAACGACTCACTCAACAACCTTCTCGTAAAAATGGACTTCCCCGCAGGAGCATTAGACTCTACATTTGTGTTTAATATGTACGAATTTGAAGATGTCGGCTTGGTGCAAAAAATGAAAGCCGAAGGCTTATCTGTAATTGGCTCTAAACAATTATATTTTGTGCCTTTCTACGAGTCCGAAGGATACAACGAGCATGGGCAGCTAGATTTAGCTTACCATTTAAGTTTAAATTTTGAAAAACCAGTAACTGTTACTTACACCTTTTTAGAAGAGGACAGAAAAGAAAGCTCAGACTGGCAAGAAAACCAACTTTACTATGAATTTTATAAAAAAACAAATAAGCTATACGAACTTTACCGTATAAAAATCCCTAGAATCGACGAGTGGGGCGACGAAAATATTTTTGTTGCTTGGAACAACCAAGGCTACCCTGTGGGCTACGATCCTAGCCACCTGAATGAAATTATAAGCGGCGAACGCTCGGCAGCCAACCCAGCAGGCAATGGCAACCCCAATTTATTTAACTGGGAAAAGGTCGAAGATTACAAGATGAATTTAGATAATAATACAGTAACATTTGATATTACAAGCACAGATTATATCTATGTGGTAGCCCTTGTTATTGAAATTGCTCCCGAAAAGCTACCCCGGTCTATCTTGCTATCTGTAAAATCAAAATTCCCACAAGCCACTATAAATAAGGCATCTATGGATATTAACGAAAGGGTAATCCAAGTCTTTTTATCCAATGGGTTTACTTATATTTTCGAGCAAAGAAGCGGGGCTGAATATGCAATAAAAAATGAGCTAAATAAAGATGAAGTACCCACTGAAATAACAAACTTTGTGGCGACAAACTTCTCTACAGAAGCCATTCGTACGGTAGGATACAATTCACAGTACGAATGGAAAACCTATACGGTTTTGCTTGCCTCTGGCAAAAAAATATATTTCGACGACCAGAAAAAGAAAACCGGCACATACGAATACGGATTTACCGCCAACCAGCTACCCGATGCAGTAAAAAACTCCATTAAGCAACTATACCCCAACCAAACAATAGTAAACATAACCTATGATGCCTCTTACGACGACTCCGAAGACGAAACAATACAAGAAGTTATAGTCTATTTATCTGGCGATATAAAATTAGAATACAGCCTAAATACCCAAAAATTAGAAGCAGAGATACACTTTCACCTTACCGAAAAAGATATTCCTCAACAAGTAAGCAACTTTTTTAATACTAACGAGCCGGGCGTGCAAATTGCTCAAATACAGTACTATGTAAAACCCGGAGAGAGCGGTAAATACTTTATGGCAGAACTAATTAATGGCTCGGAAATAATTTTTGACAAAGATTACAGCATACTAGCTTACTCCACAAATTTTTACCCCGAAGAAAAAATCCCACAA
>CAMZKQ010000123.1 GCA_947311265.1 uncultured Chlorobiota bacterium
GGTAGCACAACCTACTACTGTGCCTATAAACTATGATTTTTCGGTACAAGTAAATGTTACAGATAAAAACGGAAATCAAGATAAAAATTTCCAAGAACAAGTTAGCCTCTCTTTAGAAAGTGGAGCAGGAACACTAATTTCCGCAGGCGGATTGGCTCAAAATATTCAGAACAGCACCTTTATATGGGACGATTTGCAGTACGACACAGAAGGTACTTTTAAAATTAAAATAAATACCAGCAATATCGACTCGCTTATCACTAGCGAAATTACTGCCGAAAATATTCACGTTTATATTGATGATAAACTTGATGGCACAGAACTCCCCGGCTGGACACATACAGATGACTGGATAAGCTCTGATATTGAGCCAATTACAGGCACACATTCTTTAAAGCACAACCTAGATGGCGTAAGTGGAAAAAGTTATATTTCTCGTAGCCTCAACGGTTTATCAATAGAAGATGGGCTTACAACTTGGCAATTTAACCTAAAAAATGGTAACTGGTCGCCCTCTTCGTCCAATAAATTTTGGTTTTACCTTACGGCAGAAAATAGCGATTTAAGCTCCCCGCTTCAAAACGGGTATGCAGTCGGTGTAAATCAACTTGATGACTCTGATTTACTGATACTTAGCAAAATAACAAACGGTGAGGTAGAAGCCCTAATTGAAACCGAATACTCTTGGCAAGAAGAAGCCCTAACGGGCATTCAAGTAACTCGCTCTGCCAATGGCGAATGGACACTAAAGCTAGACGATAATGGGCAGTTCAATAACCTTACCACTGCCGGAACGGCTTTTGATAACTCCCATTTAGGAGCGGCTTACTGCGGTTTGTTCTTCTCGTTTAGTACCACTCGTGCCGGCGAACTTTGGTTCGACGATTTATACATAACTGGTGCTCCCGACGACAACCCGCCTGTAATTACATCTGCGAAAGCAGTTGCCCCAAACCGCCTAGAACTTACATTTAACGAACCTATTACTAGTGCGTCGGGAAATGAACTATCTAATTTTAGCGTCAATAACAGTATCGGCAGCCCTAGTACAACAGGCTTTGATGGCAGCGAAAATATTGCCTTAAATTTAACTTTTGACAATGCCTTTGTTAGCGGTACAGAAAATCTACTTTCTGCAAATAATATAGAAGATGCTAACGGTAATACCAACACCAACCAAGAAGTTAGTTTTACTTACCAAAACATTAGCCCACTTACTGCTATTACTCTATCAGACAGCACCTTAGATATTTACTTTTCAAAAGATATTTTACCAGCCACAGCTGGTACTCTGTCCAACTATTTGGTAAACAACGAAATTGGTAACCCTGCATCTGCAACCTTAGATACTGAAAATCCAAGGTTAATCCACCTCGAATTTGAAAACAGATTTGAGCAAGCACAAAACTACTCTATTGATTTAAAAGATATTCAGGACATTTATAATAACAGCATCAATGCTACAACATTAGATTTCTTTTACTATGTTCCGATAGCTTTTGATATTATTATTAATGAAATTATGTTTGATATTTCCCCACTTCCGCAAGGCTTACCTAGTGGTAAATTTATTGAAATACAGAACATTAGCAACTACTCTATAAATTTGGCTAAGTGGAATTTAACCATTGGTACAAACTCGGCAAAAGAGTTACCAGAAATACAAATCCCCGCAGGGGAATATGCCATTATTTGCGAAGAAAGCACACAAAGCCAATTTGCAGCTTACGGAATTACCGTGCCTATTCTTTCAGCATCGCAACTTACCACAACTGGTAAAGAAATTAGATTAACCTCTGCGAAAGGATTGACTATAGACAAGGTTGCCTACACCCCCGATTGGCACACCAACAAAGACCGGGACGATGGTGGCTGGACCCTTGAAAGAATAGACCCCACAAACTTCTGCGGAAAAGCAACTAACTGGAAAACAACGGCAGACCCTTTTGGCGGAACGCCAAACAAAAAGAACTCGGTATTTGCCTCCAATCCTGATACTTCCGTTCCAGAATTTGTTGAAGCAGTAGCCTACAATTCTAAAGGCATTATACTTACTTTCAGTAAAGATTTGAAAGAAGAAAACGCAAAAGAATTGAGCAACTACACTTTAAATGGAGATAGGCAGCCAGTTTCGGTCTATTTAGACGTTTATAACTCGAACAAAATTACACTTTGGTTTGAAAACAACATCACCTTCGGGACAAACAGTCTGCATATAAAAAATATGCAAGATAATTGCTCCAACCCCGTAGCAGAAACAACTGCCACCTTTGAGTACGAGCGTATCTACCCCGTATCCATCGAAGTAAAATCTGCCACACAACTAAAGGTATATTTCTCAGAAGAGATAGACGCAACATCTGCACAAATACAGGCTAACTACTCTGTAAATCAAAGTATTGGTACTCCACAGGCCGTTATCGTAAACGAAGACAACACATGGGTAGCCAACCTTACATTCACCACCGAATTTACACAAGGAGAAAGCTACCAACTCAACATTCAGCATATTTTCGATGTCAACGAAAATGAAATGAACGAAGCCAATATTAACTTCGTTTACTATATCCCTAAGCCATTCGACATTGTTTTTACCGAAATAATGGCAGACGTAAACCCTATACCAGCAGGGCTACCAGAGGGGCAATATATTGAGATTAAAAACATTTCTGATTTTGATATTGATTTAACCAACTGGAAATTTCAATCCGAAGGGCAAACCGAGCGTACTTTTCCTTACCTAAAATTGCCTGCCGGCGGATATGCTATCCTTTGCGATGACAAAATAGAAAGTGAATTTAAAGTACTTGGTTCAGGCATTGTTGCTGGTATTCTAGGGTCTAGCGATTTAACAAACTCTGGCAAAAATTTAAAACTACTCAATCCCGATAGGGAAACGATGGCCGAAATCACTTACTCCAAAGACTGGTACAACGACGGCGACAAAGATGGCGGCGGCTGGTCGCTCGAAATTATAGACCCAACAAATTTCTGCGAACCAACAAGCAACTGGCAAGCCTCTACCGATGCTAATGGCGGTACTCCAGGCAAAGAAAATTCGCTAAACAAAGAAAACAAAGACAATACTGCCCCCGAGTTATTAAGCATAGAAGTTGTATCTTCCAACACATTGCTTGCCGAATTTAGCGAAGCCATAAGCACCGTTAGCCTCTCGGATTTTAACCATATATCGGTAAACAACAATATTGGCACACCATTCCAAGCCAGTGCAGATAGCTATGACAGCCGATACGTTTACATTAAATTTGAAAATCATTTTACTGATAATCAAGAAAATACGATTTCTTTTTCAGGACTTCAAGACAATTGCGACAATAGCATAGAGGACACAGAAATGAATTTTACCTACCACTTACTAAACGCTATTTCTGTATGGGTTACTAGCCCCAAGAGCTTAAAAATAGTGTTTTCAGAAACGGTAAATGAAACTGTAGCAGAAACGCTTAGTAATTACAGTGCAAATGCCGATTTCGGCAGCCCAGAAACTATTGTTAGAGATGCTACAGAAAATAATATTGTTTTCGTACAGTTTCCAAAAGAATTTGAAATGGGAAAAGAGTACCAACTAAAAATAAGCAATATTACCGACGTAAATAACAATGAAATGCCCGAAGTTGAGCTTCCATTTACTTACTACCTTCCTGAAAAACAAGACATTGTAGTCAATGAAATCTTATTTAATCCCTTCCCAGATGGGTCTGATTTTGTTGAAATTTACAACCGCTCCGACCAAACCTTCAACCTGAAAGATTTTCAGATTGCCAAAAGAGATGCCGATGGAGATTTAAGTAGTATTTATGATTTATTTACCGAAGACTATAGCTTTAAACCAGGCGAATACCTCGCTTTTGCCGATGATAGACGATTCGTTCTAAGGGACTATATGACCCAAGATGAAAAAGCAATTATTCAGCCCGAAAAATTCCCCGCCTTTTCTGATGGCGATGGTATTGCCGTAATCCTCTACAAAAAAACAACCTCCGTTGATGAGTTTTCCTACAACAAAAATATGCACTTTGCTTTACTCGATAGCGACGAAGGGGTATCCCTAGAACGCATTAACTTTGATAGAGCCACCAGAGATGATGCCAACTGGCACTCCGCCTCGGCAGCCGCAGGCTTTGCTACCCCGGGTTACAAAAACTCGCAGTACCAAGCAATTGGAGCAGCAGAAAGCAACTCTATAAATATTGAGCCAAAAATTTTCTCTCCAGACAACGATGGGCTAGACGATTTTACAACCCTCTACTATAATTTCGACCAGCCGGGTTATGTGGCAAATGTTTATATTTACAGCAGCAAAGGATACCTAGTAAAACACCTGACTAACAATGCTTTACTTGCCCCTAGTGGCTCTATAATGTGGGACGGACTAGATGCAGAGAACAGAAAAGCCCGCACAGGAATTTATATTTTCCTTATCGAAATTTTCGACCTAGATGGCAATGTAAAACAATACAAAAAAGCAGTAACTTTAGCCGCAAAAATGTAAAGTCCCCTTTTTGATAAATTTAAAGCACTCAAGAGCAAAATACTTTTGAGTGCTTTTTTGATATTAGCACAATAAAGCTTAATTTTATTTTTACTACACTTACATAAATTGAGAGATAAATTCATAAACACAGCAAAAAATAGCCTAAACCTCTTTTTTTTTAGCCTTGCCATATTACACGCCAATAGTATAAATGCACAAGACACTCTAAAAATAGACGAAATTGCCATTTCTGCCAACCGTTCTTCCTTTTTTGAGTTTGCAGAACCAATTACTCTAGCAAAGTCCATTTTACAACTTAATCCATTTTCCGACGCTGGGAAACTACTCAATTTAATCCCTAGTACACA
>CAMZKQ010000124.1 GCA_947311265.1 uncultured Chlorobiota bacterium
ACACGATACGATTAAAAATAAAAAAATGGCAAAAAAATTAATAATAGACCCAGTTACCCGTATCGAAGGACACGGAAAAGTAACCGTACATTTAGACGATAACAACAAAGTTACTGATGCAAAACTGCATGTAGTAGAATTTCGGGGCTTTGAAAAATTTGTACAAGGACACCCCTACTGGGAAGCACCCATGTTATTGCAGCGCATTTGCGGCATTTGTTTTGTAAGCCATCACCTTTGCGGTGCAAAAGCGTTAGACGACATAGTAGGGTTGGGACATTCCACAGGAAAACACATCACTACCACCTCCGAAAAAGTACGCCGATTTGGGCATTATGCCCAGCAACTACAATCGCACGTTACGGCCTATTTTTACCTAATTGTACCCGAAATGCTTTTTGGAATGGACGCACCACCCGAAAAACGAAACGTTCTTGGACTGTTAGAAAGCGACCCTGAAATGGTAAAGCGAGTGGTAGCACTTCGTAAATGGGGGCAAGAAGCCATAAAAGCAGTACTTGGCAAAAGAATGCACGGCATAAACTCCGTTCCCGGAGGCGTAAACCAAAACCTAAGCGTAGAAGCACGAGATAGGCTACTCAACGGTGCCGACGGGCTTATTTCTATTGATGAAGTTATGGAGTATGCACAAGATGGGCTAAAACTATTCTATAAATTTCATGAAGAAAACAGGCATGAAGTAGATAACTTTGCAGAATTTCCAGCACTTAATTTATCCTTAGTGGACGAAAATGGAAATGTAGATTACTACCACGGCAACATGAAAATTGTTGATAATGACAAAAATGTAGTCGAAGAATTTGACTACCACGACTATTTAGACCACTTTTCCGAAGGGACAGAAGAATGGAGTTACATGAAATTCCCTTTCCTGAAAAAACTCGGCAGAGAAGAAGGCTCGGTAAGGGTAGGGCCTTTGGGGCGAATGAATGTTACTAAAACATTATCCACACCCCTTGCACAAGAGGCATTAGAACGTTTCCACGATTATACCAAAGGCAAAGCCAACAACAAAACATTGCACACCAACTGGGCAAGAGCTATTGAAATTTTACACACCGCAGAATTGCTCAAAGAATTGCTAAACGACCCTGATTTACAGAAAGATACAATCGTTCTTAAACCCTCTAAATCGGACTGGACAGGCGAAGGTGTTGGCGTAGTGGAAGCCCCACGAGGGACACTACTACACCATTACAAAGCCAACCAGAAAGGTAATATTACCTTCTGCAACTTGGTGGTAGCTACCACGCAAAACAATACGGTAATGAACAGGACTGTACAATCCGTTGCGGAGCAATATCTTGGAGGTCAAGATGTTATCACCGAAGGTATGATGAATGCTATTGAGGTAGGCATACGTGCTTACGACCCTTGCCTTAGTTGTGCCACCCATGCAGTAGGGCAAATGCCTTTGTTGGTTTCAATTTACAATGCAAAAGGAGAACTTGTAAATGAGCAGTACAAATAAGCCCTAAGGGCTTAAAAGATTGCAGTAGAAAATATATTTTTATGGCACTTAATATACAATTATCCGACTTTAATAATTCCGATAGCTTAGTATATGGCATCGGGAATATTGGCAGGCAAGACGACGGCTTAGGCTGGGCATTTATAGATTGGATAGAAGAAAATAACATCTTGCCAAAAGCAGAAGTTACAAAGCACTATCAATTGCACTTGGAAGACGCAGATTTAATCAGTTATAAAAAAAAAGTGCTTTTTATTGATGCCACCAAAGAGCTAGATATTGAAGATGTAGATTTGGTAAAAGTTGAACCCTGTTTGGATTTTAGCTTTACCTCTCATGATATTTCTATAGCATCAATTTTGGCAACTTGCCAACTCTGCTTTAAGGCAGTACCAGAAGTATATCTTCTTAAAATAAAAGGTTATGAATGGGAACTAAAAATAGGGATAACAAAAAATGCAGAAGCCAACTTAAAAAAAGCCAAAACGTTTTTAGAACCTATAAGTCTGGTCTAAAAAGTCGCCCTGCGAGTTGTTTTGCAAAAAAAATAAAAATATAACGCATGATAATCAGTTAATTAGAGTACTCGCAGGGCGACTTAATGAACCGTTTTTTGCTTTTTAGACTGCACTCACCTATTATTTAGCACTAAAAGAATTAAAATCATAGAATAAAAATAGCAATTATTTTAATTTTCACACTTAAATAGATACATCTACTAACAAAAACAAATCCAATGAAATTAGAAGAAAACAAAGAATATGTAAAAAATATTCAGGAAGCACCTATAGGAAAATACATAGGAGAAGAAGGGGCAACTATCTTATCACAATGTGTTGATAGTACACTATCTTTCAAGTTAGATGAATTTTTATTCCATATAGGCGAAGAGTCTAAGAGTTTTTACTTGGTTACCAAAGGACGGTTTGCATTAGTACAGGAACTAAAAGGAGGGAAATTACATTTTCTCCATGTACTCCAAAAAGGCGACCTTATTGGAGAATTAAGTTTTATAGATGACACAGACCATATTGTATCTGTTGTATCATTATCAGACCAATCGGAAGTCTATGAATTTAAGGCAAGCTGCATAAGACCCTTAATTCTATCACAACCAGAGTTTATGTTCAACTTTATGCGTGCCATTATAAAGCGGGTACACCACACAGTTAGAGCAATTAACAGAAAACAAAAAGACCTTTCTGATTATATTTCCACAGGCGGAAAAGGACGGGTTTAAATAAACGTTAAGCTAATTTTATAAATCAAGGGCAACTATTTTAGTTGCCCTTTTTATTCAGGGGGCAATTTCTGCCCATCTTCAAGCTCGGTAAGTTCCTGCATTTTGTGTAAGATAGCCATTGTTTCATTAGCTTCTTTCTCATTTATAATGCTTATTGCACTACCGACATGCACCAAAACATAGTCATTTATTTTTGCCTCCGAAACCATGGCTAAATTAACTTCTTTTATTATGCCATCGAAGCTAACTTTGGCAATTTTAAATAAATCGCCCATTGTATCATCAATACTAATTATTTTTCCGGGAATTGCTAAGCACATACTTCAGTTTTAGTTTTTAATTTAAAATTTGTTTTTTCAGCCAGCTGTACCACTGCTCTGTACCTTGCCCAGTGGTTGCAGAGAGTTCAAAAAAGACTAAATTAGGATTTACTCGCCTAGCATATTCTTTGGCTTTTTCCACATCAAAATTGAGGTAAGGCAACAAGTCAATTTTATTGATGATACAAATATTTGAGCCCGAAAACATATCGGGATATTTTAAAGGTTTGTCGTCGCCCTCGGTAGTGCTAATAATAACCACGCGCGTACTTTCGCCCAAATCAAATGCCGAAGGGCATACCAAATTGCCAACATTCTCAATCATAAGTATCGAGTCCGAAGCTGGGTTTAGTTTCATAATAGCTTTGCTAATCATGTCGCTATCTAGGTGGCAGGCTTTCCCTGTGTTTATTTGTACAACTGGGATATCCAAAGCCGCAATACGGTCGGCATCATTCATGGTTTGCTGGTCGCCCTCGATAACATAGAAATTAATCTCGGCTTTTAAATCTTTCAATGTTTTTTCCAGCAAACTTGTTTTTCCCGAGCCGGGTGAGCTAACTAAATTAACCGCAAAAATATTTTTCCCTAAACAGTAGCCCCGATTCCTTTCGGCTAAAAGTTGGTTGGCATAGAGAATATCCTGCTCTATTTCAATTATTGTTTTACTGCCCGAGTGGCTATGGCTGTGGTCATGGCTATGCTCGTGGTCGTGATTATGATTATGGATATTTAATTTCTCAAAGTCCTCAGGACTTTGTATTTTAATTTCGTCGGTAGCACTGCAGCCGCAAGTTGTACACATATTTAGTCGGTTTAATTTTAGTTTAAAATTCAATTGATTTTACTCTCAATTCTTTTCCTTGTAAGATACTTTTTGAATAACCTTTACACGCTGGGCAATGGTCAAATAAATTATTTATTTCAAACGAAACATTACAATCCATACATTTTGCTTTAGCCTGAACGGTTTGTATTTTTTTCTCTACATTTTCTAGGATAGTATCCATTACTGCCATTGGCCAAGCAAAATTTAAGGCTTCAATTTCCACCCCCGAAAGCGTGCCTATCTCTAGCTCAATTTTTGTCAGCTTAGATATGTTCGCTTTTTTGGCTTCCTTTTCGGCTATTTCAACAATACCGATAGCTACTGTAAGTTCGTGCATTTTTTATTTTTTACAAAATGTAAACATAATGAAAATACACTTGTAAAATAAGATATTTTTGCTTAAAATACAGAATATATACTTACTTTTGAAGAGTAAAGCAAATACAACCTTTTTAAACTAGAATTTGCAACAAAAAAGCTCAATAAAAACCTACCATATACATATCCAAGGCATTGTACAAGGTGTTGGCTTTCGCCCTTTTGTGTATAAATTGGCCAAAAAGCAAGGGCTAAAAGGTTGGGTAAATAATACAAACGATGGGGTACATATCCATATTAATACTACGGAAACAGTAGCAAAAAAATTCCTTGCAGAATTACTTAATAATCTGCCACCATTGGCAATCGTTACCAAATCGGGGCTAGGAAAAGTTAAATTTACCAGCTACCAAAAATTCACAATTGCAAGTAGTAACAATCAAGAAAAACCAAACCTACTACTAACCCCAGATGTAGCAATTTGCAAAAATTGCAAACACGAATTAGAAACAAAAAAAAATAGGCGATACCACTACCCATCTATCACCTGTACCAATTGTGGTCCTCGGTATTCAATAATTACAAAACTGCCCTACGACCGCCCCAATACAACAATGCAGAAATTTAAAATGTGTAAAACCTGCCTTACCGAATACAACAACCCGCTAGAAAGAAGGCACTTTTCGCAAACCAACTCCTGCCCCACTTGCAGTATTGAAATGCAACTTTACCAAAGCAAAAAATTAACCCCCAATTTTACCGATTTAGATTACATTGTATCCCAATGGAAATATGGAAAAATAATAGCCCTAAAAGGCATTGGTGGCTACCTACTAACTTGCGATGCCACCAACGAAAATGCAATTAATGAATTAAGAAAACGAAAATACCGCCCCCACAAGCCATTTGCCCTAATGTACCCCAATTTAGAGCAGATTAAAAAAGATACCCTTTTAAGAAACTGTGAAAAAAAAGAGCTAGAAAGCATACATGCCCCCATCGTTTTATTGGAAATAAAAAAGCAAATGGCATCAAAAATCGCACTCAAAAGCATTGTAAAAGACCTATCAAAAATAGGCATTATGCTACCCTACACGCCATTATACGAAATTCTACTAAGCAAATTTAAACGCCCAATAGTAGCAACTAGCGGAAATATTAGCCATTCAACCATCGTTTTTGAAGACCAAGTAGCCATTAAAGAACTGGCAAAAATAGCTGATATTATTCTAATGAATAACCGGAAAATCACCAGTCCGCAAGACGATAGCCTAGTTATGTTTACCAAAATACACAAACAAAAAATAATACTAAGACGCTCCCGAGGGCTTGCCCCAATTTATATTAACCCAAAACTAGAACTCACAAAAAACACAATACTTGCCACAGGAGCAATGCTAAAAAGCACTTTCGGAATTATTAACAACAAAAAAATTACCCTTAGCCAATACCTAGGCAATACCGAAAACTACGACAGCCAAACCAACTACCAAAGCACATTAAAAAAAATAAAAACGACCTTAAAATTAGATATTCAAGCCATTGTTACCGATAAGCACCCTGCCTACTTTTCAACACAATTTGGGAAAGAAAAAGGACAGAAAAAAAACATAAATACCATTGAGGTACAGCACCACAAAGCCCACTTCTACAGCGTTTTGGGCGAAAATAATTTACTTAATTCTGACAAAAAAATACTTGGCGTAATTTGGGACGGCACAGGGCTAGGCGATGATGGCAATATTTGGGGCGGAGAATTTTTTATTTTCAAGAACAAAAAAGCTGAAAGAGTAGCCCACCTTTGCCAGTTCAAGTTTATACTTGCCAACAAAATGGCAAAAGAACCCCGGATTTCGGCCTTGGCAATAACTCACAACATGCCAGAAGCCACCCCATTTTTAAAACCCAAATTTACACCAATAGAATGGAAAATATACCATAAACTCTTAGCCAACTCAAAGCTAAAAAGCACAAGTATAGGCCGGCTTTTCGATGCCATTTCTTCTTTACTTTTTCAAAATGATATTCACAAATTTGAAGGAGAGGCCGCCATGAAATTAGAGCAAAAAGCAAGCCTATATATAGCCGAAAACAGAATAAATTTAACCGACTCCTACACCTTCAACAAAAGCACAGAGCAACTTACAAAACATCTATTTACAGGGATTTTTAAAGATTTGAAAAAGAAACTGAATAAAAATTTCATTGCTGCAAAATTTCATATAACTTTGGTCGATTTTATTATAAAAACAGCCCAAAAGATAAACTCAAAACATATCGCTTTTAGCGGAGGCGTTTTTCAAAATGCACTATTGGTCGATTTAATTATCGAAAATTTACAACAGCAATACACTTTATATTTTCATAAAGAAATACCCCCCAACGACGAAGGCATAGCCTTGGGGCAACTATTATATTGTAGCGAAATTATCAAAAATAAACAATGAAATACCTTACAGAATATCGTAACCCCGAACTAGCAAAAAAAATATTGCAAGAAATTGGGAAAGCAACTACAAAGCCATGGAAAATAATGGAAATTTGTGGCGGACAAACCCACAGCCTAGTCAAAAATGGAATTTTATCGGTTTTGCCAAAAGAAATACAGATGCTACATGGCCCGGGTTGCCCTGTATGCGTAACACCTCTGCACCTAATTGATAAAGCAATACACTTGGCTGAAAATGAAAATGTAGTGCTTTGTAGTTTTGGCGATATGTTGCGTGTACCTGGCTCAAAAAAAAGCCTGCTCGAAGCAAAAGCCAACGGGGCGGACGTAAGGGTACTTTATTCGCCTTTAGAGGCGGTAAAAATTGCCCATAAAAACCCCGAAAAAGAAGTCGTTTTTTTTGCCGTAGGCTTTGAAACCACCGCTCCTGCAAATGCACTTTCGGTAATTCATGCCCAAAAATTAGGACTAAAAAACTACTCCATTTTAAACTCCCACGTGCTAGTACCACCCGCCATAAAAGCACTCATGGAAGACCCCGAGGCAAAAATTGATGCTTTCCTTGCCGCAGGGCATGTTTGCTCCATTATGGGCTATTGGCAGTACCACGAATTAGCCAGCCAATATAAAATCCCTATAATTATTACAGGTTTTGAGCCATTAGACATACTAAAAGGTATTCTTGCCGCCGTTAAGCAGCTAGAAAAAGGCGAGCATAAGGCAGAAAATCAATACACAAGAATTGTAACAGAAGAAGGCAACCTCGAAGCACAAAAAATAATAAACCAACTTTACGAAACAGGCACACAGGCTTGGCGAGGCATAGGGCATATCCCCGAAAGTGGCTGGCACATAAAAGCCAAATTTGAACACTACGACGCTAATAAAAAATTCTCGATACAAATAGAAACCGCAGAAGAGGACAAAGAGTGTATATCTGGAGATGTAATGAAAGGGATAAAAAAGCCCGTTGAATGCCAACATTTTGGCAAAAAATGCACCCCCCAAATGCCGCTTGGTGCACCTATGGTAAGCTCCGAAGGGGCATGTGCCGCCTATTATAATTTCAAAAACACATTCGGAACAGCTAATTAAATTAAAATGAACAAAAGTTTATTCATGGCACAATGCCCTATCCCAAAATTCGATTTCGATATAATTACACTTGCCCACGGAAGTGGCGGTTTACTCACTAATCAGTTATTAGAAACTGGCGTTTTTGAACTCTTAAAAAACGAAAAACTAGACCAACATCACGACGGTGCATTTTTAAAAATTGATGGAGAAATCGCATTTTCTACAGATAGCTTTGTAATCTCACCCATTTTTTTCCCCGGTGGGGATATTGGCGAACTTGCCATAAATGGAACGGTAAACGATGTAGCTATGTGCGGTGCAATTCCGCAATACCTTTCGTTAAGTTTTATTATTGAAGAAGGTTTAACAATGAAAGATTTTTGGAAAATACTTGTTTCGATAAAATATGCAGCCGAAAAATCGGGCATAAAAGTAGTAACAGGCGATACAAAAGTAGTTGATAAAGGGAAGGGCGACAAAATATTTATAAACACATCGGGCATAGGAAAAATACACCCCAAAGCAAAGATTAATAGCCAAAACATAACCGTTGGCGATAAAATTATTATCAGCAATAATGTAGCTACGCACGGCACCGCCATACTATCGGTAAGAGAGGGGCTAGAATTTGAAACCAGCATAAAAAGTGATA
>CAMZKQ010000125.1 GCA_947311265.1 uncultured Chlorobiota bacterium
AGCATCTGATTTTGGGATTTTTAAAATTACCCGAAAACTACTCCAAGCAAATGTGCCAAAAACAACTATAAACATTACCCCAACAAGTGCTGCCAGAGGAATTTGCTCAATTAATGAAGCACCAAAAAGAATCGCCATAAGCAAAGCGAGTGCTGCCACAATCCCGGAGAGCCGCCCTCTCCCACCCGAGTTTACGTTGATTATAGATTGCCCAATCATGGCACAGCCGCCCATGCCACCAAAAAATCCGTTGAGAATATTGGCACTTCCTTGGGCGACACATTCCATGTTTCCGCTGCCCCGAGTTTCTGTAATTTCATCGACCAAATTTAGGGTCATTAAAGATTCAATTAACCCAACGGCAGCCAATAGCCCAGCAGTAGAAAGTACAGTTCCCCAATGCCCCTCTATTGTAGAGAACATATCAAAAATTTGCATTTGGAAATGAGGCAATCCGCCTTCGAGCCCAGTACCACCACCATCTCGAATAAACGAGCCAACAGTACTGACCTCTAACTCGCCAAAAATTGTGATTGATGCAATAACAACAATCGCAGTGAGGGCTGCCGGTATTCTTTTTGTAATTTTAGGTAGAATGAAAATAATCGCCATAGTAAGTGCCACCAAACCGAGCATTACCCATAGTGAAGTTCCTTGTAACCAAGTAGTTGTTCCGTTAGTAGTGGCTTTAAATAAAGAGAGTTGTGATAAAAATATAATAATTGCCAAACCATTAACAAAGCCCATCATAACTGGGTGCGGAATAAGGCGAACAAATTTTCCTAGCCTAAACACACCAGCAGCTATTTGTATTGTGCCAACAATTAGTAAGGTGATAAAAAGCCATTGTAAGCCTAGGTTTTCAATAGGATTCTCCATGGCTAGCCCAACTTTATTGCCTTCCATAATTAAATGCACCATAACCACAGCCATTGCACCTGTTGCTCCTGAAATCATACCTGGGCGACCACCAATTATTGCCGTAACAATACCCATTATAAAAGCACCGTATAGCCCCACAAGTGGGTCGATACCTGCTACAAAAGAAAAGGCAACAGCTTCGGGAATAAGGGCAAGTGCCACGGTTAGCCCAGATAAAATGTCATTTTTAGGATTACCAACAAAATTATGCAGTATTTTTCTCATATTAATTAAATTGTATCTACTTTTGTGCAAAAAAGTGGCAAAGGTATCATTAAAATTGATACTAAATAATTTGTTACGCAAAGAAAATAAAATATGAAAGCTATAAAAAATTTAGTTTCAATAATTACAATACTTCTGCTCCTATCTGCCTGCTCTCCTTTTGAGAAGCAAGGCAGCGATTTGCCCAACAAATTATATACCAGTACGCCAGATATTCTAGAAAATAATCCAACAAGAAAATCCAGTTCCATAAGAAAAACAGCCTATAAATCAAGCATTATTAACCAGTTGTATAAGGAAGCCTTAGAAAAGGATACTGCCCTAAATGCACTAAATAATGCGATACTTCAGCTTGAAAAAGATAAAAATGATAGCCTTATCAATTATCAAAAATACATAAGAACCAACCAGCAATATTGGGATAATGTAAAAAAATTAAGCTTGCAAATAAGTGATTCTAATTTGCGAAAAGCCACCCAAGAAGCCTTTAGAACCATTGAAGACGTATATAGAAATGGCGTTTTTAAGCAAAACCAATGTGCTAAGGATATTAAAAAAAGAAAAGCCGCACTCAACGACCGCCATATTTTAATGCAGCTCTACATTACTGAGGCGATGATTCGGAATTACCAAATGTCAGAAAAACCAGATTTAAAGCCAATGCAACAGGTACTTGAGCAGTACAATCGCTTAATTTACAAAACCGAAAAAGAAACGAAGCTAAAAACTAAAAAACTAGTAAAATGAAACCCGTAATAATTTCACCATCAATGCTTTCAGCAGATTTTGCAAACCTGCAAAGAGATATAACCACCTTAAACAATTCTACTGCCCAATGGTTACACTTGGATATTATGGACGGCAATTTTGTGCCCAATATTTCGTTTGGTTTTCCAGTAATTTCAGCCATGCGTAAGCACACAAAAAAGACTCTAGATGTGCATTTAATGATAGAGCAACCAGAACGCTATATTTCTGATTTTAAGCAATCTGGGGCTGACATTTTAACTGTTCATTACGAAGCCTGTACCCATTTGCACAGAACAATACAGCAAATAAAATCTGCCGGAATGAAGGCCGGGCTTTCCTTGAATCCTCACACCCCAGTACAGCTAATTGAAGCCATTGCGGCTGATTTAGATTTGCTGCTTATAATGTCGGTAAACCCCGGGTTTGGTGGGCAAAGTTTTATCGAAAACACTTATCATAAAATAAAAAAAGTAAAAGAAATTTTGCTAAAAACAAACTCGCAAGCCCTTATCGAAGTAGATGGTGGAGTTACGGATAAAAATGCAAGGCAATTGATTGATGCTGGTGCAGACGTGCTAGTGGCTGGCAGTTTTATTTTCCGCTCCGAAAATATCGAGCAAGCCATTTTGCAATTGCAAAACGCCTCGCATTAGGGGGTTAATAATTCCTCTATCGCTCGTATTTTTAAGAGGCATTCTTCGTACTCCTTTTCAGGATTTGATTTTGCGGTAATGGCACTTCCTGCCGAAAACGACAAGTGCCTATTGGCACTATTATACAAAATAGTGCGTATAATGACATTAAAATCGAAGTCGCCATTGGGTAAAATGTAGCCCGCAATACCCGAATAAAATCCCCGTTGGAAATTCTCGTGTGCTTCTATAAGCTCCATTGCACGCACTTTTGGTGCACCAGTCATAGAGCCCGGGGGGAAGCAGTTTTTTATAATTTCGGTAAAGGGCAAATCATTTTTTACCATGGAGGATATGGTAGAAATCATCTGGAAAACTTGCTCAAAGGCATAAACGCCACAAAGTTCCTCCACTTTTATACTGCCCTTTCGGGCAGTTTTGGCAAGGTCGTTGCGTTTCAAATCTACAATCATTATATTTTCGGAAAGTTCTTTTTGGTTATTTAACAATTTGTTTTTCAGTAGGTTATCCTCCATTTCTGTTTGCCCACGGTGGATTGTGCCTTTCATGGGTTGGGCAAAAATTGTATTGCCTTTCTTTTTTAAAAACCGCTCGGGGCTTGCCGAGATAATGTATTTTCCTTCAAACTTCATAAAGAATGAAAAGGGCGATTTTGATTTTTTATATAATTCTAAAAATAATGCTTCTGGGGCAATATTTGCATTTTTAGCAAAGAAATCAATACAATAATTTATTTCATAAATATTGCCACGCTGAATGTGCTGTTGCAATTTTTTTACGTTAGCAAGGTATTCTTTTTTTGAGCTGCGGTGCTTAATTTTTATAGGTTTTGCTTTTGCTTGTTTAATTTTTAGATTTAAAATTTGGTAATATAAATTTTCGGCAGCTTGGTATTGGCTTTCATACTCAAAATAAATATGGCAACTATTTTTGAGTATTCTAACAGTAAACTCGGGGCGGAAAAAGAAGAGTTTTGGAAATTTGAGAGCTGCTGGGTTTTCTGATTTTAGGTTTTCAATTTCATTTTTTAAATCGTAGCCCAATACGCCTATTAATAAGCCTTTTTGGTTTTCGTGGAAGGTTTGTAACTCGTCAAAATTATTTTTTTGCTTGGTTTCTAAATGGGCTGTTGCCCCAAAACCTGCTAAAATATCAAATTCTGGCATAAGCAATTTCTGGCTAAGCCTTTTGGCAGAATTGCCAATAAGGATAGCCGAAGTGGTGAAGTATTTACTAGCATAAAAAAGTTTTTTTTTTAATAAGTCTAGCTCTTTAAGGGGGAAACTTATTTCTTTGTTGCCTAAGTTAGTTATCATTAGGAAGAAAGGGTTTCTTTGTCCTCTTCAAACTTAATGCCATAGTTTTCTAGTTCTTTTAAAATGGGGATGTAAATATCTTCTGTAACAGGAATATGTACTCCTGTTTTTTTGATTTTTCCTTCTAAAATAAGTTTTACCCCAATACCTACAGGAAGCCCAACTGTCTGAGACATAGCAGTATGTACTGTATCTTTACCTTCTACTACCAAAGATGAGGTTACCCTTTTATACTTACCTTCTAGTTGGTATTCAAATTTATGTTGCATCACAATCATGTCCTTGTCTTCCTTATCTAATGCCCATTTTTGTTCTAATAGCTGTTGCAAAATTTGTGCGGGGGTGGCATTTTTTAAGCCTATTTTTTTATTTTTAAAGATACCTAGCCAGCGTAGTTTATACATTCTCATTGCGTCTTCGTCCACGTCGATATACTTAGCCAATTTTTGCTCTACGGTTAAGTCTTTATGGTATTTTAAGAATGTATTAGTAAACTCTCTATAAGTCATATTTTCAGAGCCTTCTAGCTTGTAGGTGTCATCGGTCATGCCCAGCTGTACAAATACGTCCCATGCTCGAGCAAAACCCGGGCGACGCATAGTGCCTCTTACCATGGTCTGGATATTATCTAGCCCATATAATTCTCTGTATTTAAGTGAATTACGGTTAGGATAAGTTTCAAATTCGCCCGCATCTAAGACCTCGGTTCTAGATGTTCTTAAAAATAATTTATGGTAGGGAATGTATTTATATTTGCCTTCTACAATAATTTGTGCAGCACTCCCCTGCCCTGCTAATACTACGTTTCTAGGGTTCCATGTAAATTTGTAATTCCATGGGTTATTATCGTACTTAGGAGCAACTAATCCCCCTGTGTATGAGCGGAATGCAGTTAATTCTCCACCTCGCTTTTTTATTCTATCAATAATAAATTTTGCCGACATGTGGTCTAAACCTGGGTCTAAGCCAATTTCGTTAAGAATAATGATACCTTTCTCTATGGCTTGGCTGTGCATCTTTTTAATCTCCTCGGAAACGTAAGAAGCAGTAACCATGCTCTTGCCATGTTTCATGCAGGTTTCGGCTACCATCATGTGCATTCTTGCGGGCAACATCGACACTACAATATCAGCATTTTCTATTTCTTGCGAACGCTGCTTGGGGTCAAAAATATCAAATTTTATGGCTTTTCCATTTTTATGCCCAGCAATTTTTGCTTCTGCAGTTTCTAGCTTATAATCGCCTGCGATAAGCTGCCAACCGTATTTTTCAGAATTATCTAGCAAGTATTTTATTAGGGTAGAAGAGGAAAGCCCTGTTCCAATAAGCAGTATTTTTTTCATGTGCTTTAAAGTAAAGGTTTAAATAAACACGAGTTGTTCTAAACTCTTGTTGTAATTATTTGAATATCAGTAGTTTGAATATTATTTTATTTTTAAATTTTGCAAATATATGATACTCCAAACATACAAAATCTAAATAAGAACAAAAAATATTATGCAACACAAGTAAATAAAAAATAAGCTAAATAACAGTACTTTTAATTTAATAAAAGTATAATAAAACAATTAATTTTAGTATTTTTACAGTCAGCAATTAAACGATTTTCTATTAAGCCCTTTTTATTGACACCTAAAACTAGACCTCTATGGAAGCAACTCAAAAATATTACAACAGGGAACTTAGTTGGCTATCTTTCAATTACTTAGTGCTTGAACAAATTAAGGACAATGCCCTACCGCTCTATGAGCGGGTTAAGTTTTTGGCCATTTATGCCTCTAATTTAGATGAGTTTTACAGGGTGCGAGTGGCATATTGGCAAAGTTTGCTTGATTTGGGCGAAAAAAATAAAAAAAAATTAGACTTTTCGCCAGAAGATATTTTAAATAAAATTAAGAGCGAAGTTACTCGCCAGCTTAGCGAATATTATGCCCTTTTTAATAATACGATTTTACCCGAACTAGAAGAAGCTGGTGTTATTTTATATCAAAACCAAACTTTAGAAGCAGCCCATAAAGACCACCTAAAAAGTTATTTCCTTAGCGAAGTGTTGCCTCACATGCAGCCCATTTTGCTCACCCCAGGCGATGTACTTACCTTTTTGCAAGACAATGTCATTTATTTGGCTGTAAAAATGTATAAAAAACGCAAAAAATCAAGCAATGGCAGACGCAAAAAGCCAACCTTTGCAGTACTTA
>CAMZKQ010000126.1 GCA_947311265.1 uncultured Chlorobiota bacterium
ATATTTTGCGGATAAATCTGTTGGCTGGTGCAAGGGAGTCTTTGTTGGGCTGCACATTAAAATACAATGCACCTCTTAAGAAGTGTTGTAGGCTATCGGTGAGGTAAAATTGAATTTGTGAGGCGGCATTGCCTTTTATTTCGTACAAAATGCCATAGACTTTTTTTTCGTCGTTGTTCCATACTTTTTCGTTTATGGCATCGGCTTTTATAGTGTGTTTGTAGGCGAGTGTTCTAGTATCTTCTTCAAATTCTGCTAAGTTGCCTTTAATGTTTTTATAACTGATGTGTATTTTTGCTTTTAGGCTGGGATAGGCTACATTTATCCAGTACTTTTCGGTATTTCGGTTGTGGTCTTTTTCGATATGGGCGTAAGTGGGGTACTGGAAAGTGAATGGGGCGGTGGTATCGTATTGCTGATATTTTTTTTCAGGAAAATCAATACGGATATAGCCTCTGGGTTTGGGCACATAGTTGTCTTCGCAGGCGGAAAACAGGAGGATTGCGAGTGCAATTAGTGGGATTTTTTTCAGCTGTTTCAACAGTATCGTTTGTTAGTTGTTCATCATAAAATAAACGGGAAGGTGGTCGCTAATGCCACCATAGTATTTAGGCCCTCCGTAGGTTTTGTTGGGCACAGCAGTATTGGCTTTGGGGTTGTTGTATAGAACACTACTGTCGTAGTAAATTTCGCCTCCGTCTGGGGATACTTTCCAACCTTTTTTGCCAGTCATTAATTGTTGGGAAACAATAAGGTTGTCTAGCATATACCATTTATCTTTGTAGTGATTAGTGCCTTTTTTGTTGATTGATTTTGCATACATAAGGTTAAACAAGTCGCCTTTTTTTGCTCTTTTTATATCCGAGCCTGCACGTAGGATTTCTTTTATTGAGCGGTTTTGAGGGGTGTCATTAAAATCGCCAATAATAATAATTTTTGCTTTTTTATTTTTCTTTTGGATTTGGTCAATTTTTGCACGTAGTACTTTTGCTGATGCTACCCGTTTAAATTCGGTTTCTGCACGCCCTCCACGTCTTGATTTCCAGTGGTTTACAAATAGATGTAGTGTTTCACCACCAGTTTTTCCTTTGACATAAAGAATATCTCTAAATTTGTATTCTGGTTCCTCGGGCAGGCTTACCCCTAGGGCTTGGTGCGAAATGTATTCAAATTCAGATTTTCTATAAATTAGTGCAACGTCAATGCCTCTGGGGCTTGGGCTATCTTCGTGTACAATGGCATAGCCTCCTTTTGTTAATTTTTTAGTGGCAATTAGGTCTTCAATCACCTGCCTGTTTTCCACTTCGCATAGCCCGACAATTTCGGGCAATTCTTCGGTATTTATTCGGCTGATTACGCCTGCTAAGTCGTTTAATTTTTTTGTGTACCGCTGTGTATTCCAATGTTTTTTGCCTTGGGGGCTAAATTCAGAATCGCTTACATTTTCGGTATCAATGGTATCGAATAGATTTTCAACGTTGTAAAACATTACTGTAAAATGGCTGGCTGCATCATAATTTTTATTTTGTGCTGTTGTGCAAGAGGTAGCTGTTAGTAGCCATAACAGGCTTAGGGTGTATAGGGTGATTTTCATGGTGTTAATTTATCTAAGGGCGAAAAGTACAATTAAAATGAGAATCTACAAAATAAATTTTGAGCCATTGTGCGGTATAAACAAGTTTAAAAAATAACGTGTAAAAAAAGATAATCAAAATGTTTTTTCTAATAAATGGTTTGTTGCTGTGGCTTTGACTACCGAAAATAAATACTATTTATAGTTTTATAAATTTCATTGTGTTTACTTCGTTTTTCGCTTTTATTGTTATAAAATATGTACCATTTGCTAAATTTTTGATATTTATTTTTTCAGAATTTACGGTGTTATTTTTCATAACTACTTGCCCAAATATATTGGTAATTTTGTATTCAAACTGTTGGGTATTGTTTACTTTAATGAAGTCTTCTGCTGGGTTGGGGTAAATTGAAATTTTATCTAGTGCTTCTAAGGGCGTGTTTGAGAGGTATTCTAAATCTGTTAAATCTATGGATTTTGATAAGATGTAATTTAGTGATACTGGGTTTTCGTTCCCTGAGCCAGGTGGCTCTTGTAGTAGGTGTACCCCCGGTTCGTCGTCCCATAGGTATTGCATATATACTTTTCCGTTGTAGGTGTTTTTAACGAGTGAGCAAAATACATTCTCGGCTTGTTTGCCATCTACTTTTGTAACATTTACAGGTTTGTACCAGTTGCCATTGGTTGCTCGCATAACCATAAAAATATGTCTAAAATTCTGTGGCGAAGGTATTGCATCATTTTTTAAGAAATCATTGCCTTCTGCCACAGCGGTATAAGCAACTATAATTTCGCCTGTGGGTGAAAGTGCAATGCTTGGCGTGGAGCACCATCCCCCGTAGCCATAGTATCCAGCTCCTTCGATGTCTAGTGTGCCATTGTTATTCAAATCTGGCGTATAGCCAATATTTTTTTCGGTTTGCGAACTGATATATAATTCGTGCTTCCCGTTAGTCATGTCTGCCGCACCGTTGTAATGCCCTGCGGGCATATTATCGTTCCAGTAATGGATTGCGTTGTCGTAGCTATTAAATGGTATTGCGGCATTGTCTGCTGCATCTTGGTCAAGTATTCGTATGGTGGCGAAGGCAACGTGTACAACGCCTGTGTCATCGACCACAACGTCGGCAGATTCTACTGTAATTAGGGTATCTGCTAGCAAGTCGCCATCTTCATCAATAATTGTTCCTCCTCCCCAATCGTATAGGTCGGAAGGGCTGTCTGCAATAATTGTTTTTGTCCAAGTGTTGCCATTATCGGTCGATTTTAGGAGGACGAAGTCGTCTAAAAGTGCGGAAAATAAGATGGCTACTGTGCTGCCGTTAGCGTCTATGGAGTAGGAGTCGTAGGAGATGCCTTTGAAGAAGGTGTCGTCGGTGCCGGGTAGTGTTGTGGCGGCGGACCATGTTGTGCCTTGGTCGGGTGATTTCATGTAGATGGGGAAGCCTCTTATTCCTGATGTGGCATCGTACACTAGCCCTACGATGTGTATATAATCGCCAGAGGCGACTGCCTTTGGCAGTATTAGTGGGCGTGCTTCTGCAATGTGGTTGGCTGTCCAGCCGGTATTTGCTGTTCCTTTTGGGTTTTTCCAAGCAAAATAGCCGCCTCCGAAAAGGTTAAGATGGTTGATTACAAAATCATTAGCTCCAATATCTACGATTGCAGGGAATCCGGTTCTTTGTGTACCATCTATTTTGGTGTTGCCGGTAGTGAGGGTGGGGAATGCCCAATTTGTGCCATCAAAAAAGTTGTATCCTGTGCCTCTTTCGGGGGCGGCTGGTAGGTCTGCACCGTGGTATTGCATCCATACGGAGGAGAATGTGCCGTTGTTTCGGCTGATAAGCCGCCGGCCTATGCTTGCATTGGTTTGTACATCGAAATTGGTTGTGCCTATGGGGGTAGCTAGTGGGATTTGGGCTAGTCCTTTGGTGTTTTGCGTATTTTGGTTTTTTATTACTGTCTGTTTTTGGTTTTCGAGGATAATTACTGCACGGTTTTGTATTTCTTGTGCGAGTGAAATTTGGGCAAGTGCAAAAGTTAAAAAAGCAAATAGGTATATTTTTTTCATGCTTATAAAAGTATTCTTTTTTTTATAAATATCAAAAAATCAAATAAAAAAAAACTGCCAACGATAATGCTTTATCTCTTGGCAGTGTTTTTTATTGGGGTTAGGTGTGGCTTACATAGGGTCGGTAAAGTTAGGGTTTTCCCAGCCTGTTTTTCGGTGCCCTTTGGTGGTAAATTCTTTAAGAATTAGACCGTTAGAATCTTTAATGGTTACTTTAAATGTAATTTCGTCGGCTTTTGCACTTTCGATATCACCGGGGTCAAAATCTGTAATTTTGCTTCCTGAAATGGTAACTGTTTTTGCATTTGTTACTGGGTTTACTGCTCCGGGTGCTACGTTGCCTTGGTTTTCGCAATTAAAGGTTAGACCTTCTATGTTGGCTTTACATTTTATCTTGTATAAAGATTCATACAATGGGTGTCCTGAATTGCTATCTATCCAAACCGAGTCTTTGGTTGGATTATACGCTTTATTATAAATATAAAGCGAATATGGTTCTGTAATTGCAGAGTCTGCACCATTTGCATCAAGCATATAGTCGTTTACGTACCAATCTCCGCTTACGGGGTAGGTGTCTGAGTATTCCACGTATTCTTTCCAGTCTGGGTAAGTTTCGCAACTTGAAAATATTGCAAATAATGCCAAAATGGGTAATATTATTCTTATTTTTTTCATCATTTTTTATTTTAAAGTTTATTTACGGTTCCAAGTTCCGGGTTTTCCTTGAATTTCTCCGTCCTCTCCTACTATGAATAGTTCGTATTTTAGAGTTGTTGCAGTTATAGTAATTGTTCCGCCTTTATAAAAGCCTTTTTGGGGGTGTATTCCGGGTACAATTGCATAAGTATTGTTTCCTGTTTCGGCAAAGACTACAGGAAAAACAACTCCACCTGGCCCTGCCCATATATCTTCCATTTCCCAAAAACCGGGTTCGGGACGCTTGGATATAAGAATGCCTTTTTTTAGGAAGCTATAGTCGTAAGGACCTGCTATGTCATCTGGTCCGTAAGCGTTGCCTTCATATACTAATACGCCTCTGTACTTATATAATGCCCAATCGAATTGGTTGGCTACTTTGTATTCAACAGCGTAAAATCCGGGGACATTGGAATCTACTGCACCGTCGGTAATGGTGTAACCGAGTTCGCTTCCATTTTCGCTTTCTACGCTGCCTTGTGCACCATGCTCTACATAGGTTTCGCCTTTTTGGAGGCTCATGTATTGTGGGCCTAAAAGTTTAACATAAGGTTTTATGGAGACCTGCGAAATAGGTTCTGTTTTTGGATCCATAAATAGGTTGCAACTATTTAGAAAAATTAGTGCTACAAAAATAGCGGTTATTTGTGTAATTTTTTTCATCTTTTTCATCTTTTAAAATGTTTTTGATTCAACGTCCCACCACACTTTTTTATATAAAGGTTGTGAAGCTGGTGCGTTTGGGTTTCTATCCACTTCGCTACTTGGGTACATTAAGCGTTTTGGGAAAAATATAGGGGCTGGTAATACGCCTGTTACAGAAACTGTAAATTCTCCGCCTTTAAAGTCTTCCACCTTAAAGTCAGGGCTAGAAGGTTGTATAGCTGCTACTTTTGGGTACCTGTCCTTGTGGTTTCTAGAAATGCTTCTAGACCTTGTACGTTGGCAAAGGCAATCCATTTTTGCATCATTAAGGTTTCAAAGTTTTCGCTATCTGAGGCATCGTCTTTAAATTCTGCGTATCTGCCAGAGCCTGTGATTGAAGAGGCACTACCTGCGTCAAGACGGTCGCAATTTGCTTGTACTGCTTTTTGGTAGAGGGCTTTTGCGTTTCCATCTCCTAGCCCACGTAGTGCGGCTTCTGCTTGTAGAAAGTAGCTTTCTGCTTCTGATATAAAGAAAACGGGTTGTGTTTCTGTTACAATACACTCGGAGAATTTGGCGGTTTGTAAGTCTGAATTTCTATAATCGCCTTGTAGCATTCCTTTATGGCTGCTGCTGCCTTGTGGTTTTTCGTATATTTTAGAAAGCCTAGGGTCATTCTTGTCAATGAGATAGTTGAGTAAGGTTTTGCTGGCTACAATGTTTGTGCTTCCGCCTCTCCATTCCATAGAAAAAACGGGGTTTTCTTTACCGGCTTCTTCTGTAAAAGCTAAAAATGAGGCATCGGTAGTTAAAAATCCTCTGCCTGATCCAGCATTAATTTCGTTGTATATTCGGCGTATGCCGTCTTCGGCAATTGTTTTACGAGATGGGACGTATATTTGGCGAAGGTATATTTTTAGTTTCATGGTGTACGCAAATTGTATCCAAGAAGCCATGTTGCCATGAAAAACAATGTCGTCATTTTCTGGTAATACAGATTCTGCTCCAGCATAATATTTAGCAAGTGCATCGTCTATTTGGGCAATTATACCATCGTAAACCGCAGCACCGTCATCAAATTTTGCAGGGTGTTGCAATAAGGCATCTGAGTAGGGTACTTTATCGTATAAATCGACTAGTACTTGGTAAGTGTAGGCCTCCATTACTGTGGCCATAAGGTAGTAGTTCCAGTTTTCGTCGAGTTCGGCACGTTCTCGTACCCATTTGTAATCTGGTAATGCTCCTGAATATAATGTTCGCCAGTTGGCGACAGTAATATCACCGGAGGTGAGTGCGTAGCTGTCTATTAGCTGGTAGTTTGGTGCATTTGGCTCTGAGGTCCAGTGCTGCGACCATATTGCTCCTAGCATTTGCCATCGTCCTCCGACGACTCCTGCTGTGTAGTTGAGTGCTGATGGGAATGTGTATTTCAGTTCTGATTCTGATGGTGCATTGGGGGTGGTGTTCACATCTAGGTATTCTTGGCAACTTGTAAAAGTTGAGACAAAGAATACTGCTGCAATCAGAATTAATTTATTTTTTATTTTAAATTTCATCTTTTTGATTTTTATTAATTAAAATGTTAATGAGAGGTTAAAACCAATAGACCGTACTGATGGCATTGCTCCAAATTCGCCAAAATCAGCAGTAATATCGTTACCGAAGGTGGTTAATTCTGGGTCTATAAAGATATTTGATTTTGGTGTCCATAAGAATAAGTTTGTGCCTACGATACCTACTTGTGCAGAGCCAAATACTCTTGTTTTTGCTACTAGTGGTTTAGG
>CAMZKQ010000127.1 GCA_947311265.1 uncultured Chlorobiota bacterium
TAATTAAGCTAACCACAGGGCAATTAATTACTTCTTTTTCAACGAAAAAACACGAGAAATATTAAAGCCCAAATGCACATTGCCCGCAAAAAAACCTGCATTATTTGCTCCGGGAATAAAGCCACCTTCGTTCATTACCGAAGTATTTGTAAGCATTATTTGGAAGACGTGTCCTCCCGTTTCAACATCAACACCAAAAGCGATAGGGTCTTGATGCTCAACCACATAGCGAGAAGGACGAATCGTATAGTAATACTCTGCCATAAGTGCTAGGCGAGTAGTTATTTTGTAGCGTCCGCCAATACCTACGGCATATAAATCATTCATTTCCAACACCGAAGGTACTAAATTTCGGTGTACTACTGTGGGCATCAATTGTAATGAGATTTTACTGTTAAATTTTCGTGCAATTAATAACTGATGCACATAACTAATGCGAGAACTTACAAAATTAGTTTGGTCAGGATTTTGGAAATCCTTGGTATTAGCCTCAATACTAGCAAGATAAGTAAGCGATACAGGCATCTGGAATTTACCGCCTTTGCTTTGCCTTAGCAGCCTAAATTTTGCGAAACTATCATAGGTGCTATTAAAAGAGCTTCTAGCTACACCCACCATTAGCCAGTCGGTGATACCATATTCAAAAGCAAGACGTATTGAGGATTTATCCAGACCAAAAAAATCGGAGATACCACGATTTACCGCCCCAAAGCGGTGCGAAATTCTAAAATCAAGTTCCTGTTTTTTCATCTGCTCCACCGAATGCCCGTTTATAATTCGGGAAGCCTTAAAGGTGGCGATGGTATAGTCCACTTGATTATCAAACCCCTCATCAATTAAGTCTTCGAGGCTTTGGGCAGATATGTTTTGTACTGCAAACAATGCCAATAGGCTAATAATTACAACTCTCATGCTTTAAAGTTTTATACTATAAATTTTAATTATTTGGGCTTCCTGCATTTACCCATATTCGGATGGTGCTTGTTTTGCAAGTCGTCATTTTTGATGCTCCTTTGGGCATAGGCGAATAGCCTGTTTTATGAATTACTGCCCCTAGCAATTGCCCATTGGTGGCATAGTTTTTTACATCTGTATAGTTTTCCAGCTTTATATTTGCCCCATAAGAAAGTGCTGTTGAGTTAGAATGGCAACTCAAGCATTGTTGCGAAAGTAAGGGGGCAACCGATTTAGAAAATGTTACATTTGTTGTATCGCAGGTACTGCTCGTTTCAGGGTAAAGCAATTCTTCTTTATCGTAATAACAGGATTGAAATGCAAGTAGTATTACAAGAGGAAGTATTATTTTAAGGTATTTCATGCAAACTATTTTAGTATTAGAGTATTTTAAGATGGATTTGGCATTTGGCTTAATTGTTGGGTGCACCGTCAGCAAGCCACTTTTTTATTTGGGTAATTTTACAATCCTCTAACTTTCCGCCAGTTGGCATCAGGGGTTTCCCGTTAAGGGCATTGATGGTGCTCCAAAGCCTACCATCGTTGGCAATTGCTTTTACTTGAGAGTAATTGGTAAGGCTCACATTTCCATAGGGTGCTGTGCTGCCATGGCAACCTGTACAGTTAGTTGATATAATGCCTGAAATGGCATTAGCATAAGAAAAAACGGTGGTATCGCATAGCGTTGCACACTCTTCTTCTTTTGCACCGTTGTTAATCCACTCTTTAAAAAGGGCAATTTTTTCTGCCGTCAAGGGCGATGATGGGGGCATTTGGTCTTCCCCTCTATTGATGAGTACTTCGTACAATTCGCTTGCAGAAGCGTTGTTGCGAACAACAAGTTCATTGCCACTCATTACATTTGCATAACTGGTTAGCGTAAGCCCATCTTTGTGGCTTTGTGCATCATGGCAACCTGTGGTAGCACAAGAGGAGCGTAATATAGGCAATATATCTCGGGAAAAACAAGCTCTGGAAAGAGTTGGGTCTGTTGGGTTATCGTTATTTTGGGCATTACTTTCTATACAGCTTGTGTTTTTTGCCCCTTGGTTTATCCACACCCGAATGATGCTTCTTGCGGCAACAGACAAGGGCTGGTCGGGCGGCATTTGCTCTTCTCCTGCAAGGGCAATTATGCTTTCATAGGCTTTGCTTTTGTCTGCATTTCCTGGGGTTATGCTTTGCATAATACTTTCGTAATTAGTATAATTAAGCTCGGCAGCTTCGCCAGTTGCGTTAGCATTGTGGCATTTGCCACAACTGGTCTGGAATATTGGTAAAACATCAGCTTCAAAACAGACTTCTTGCAAATCCTTATCATCATTTAACTGGTGTTGGCAAGATAAAAGGGAGAGTACTGGTAAAACAAATATTATTAAATAACTTGATACTAGTTTCTTCATAGGTAAAATTATATTTTCAGGTTTATTCTTATTTTCTTACTAGATGTTTATTTTTATTAAATGGTTGCAAAAAAAATAAAAAAAATATCCAGTTTCCTTAATAATAAATACTTGGCGGATTTAATAGGGTAATTTAAAAGCGGAGGTTCAGCCCTGCCAAATACAATGATTGAGCCTTTGGCTAAATCAATGTGTTGTAGGAAATTTTTATCATGCCTTGCGGCAGAACTGTATCTGACCAATATTGGCGTGTTTTCCTGTTCGTTTATCAATACATGGGCTTTTATCCCGCCGCAAGAACACCTATAACTATCTCTCTAAGAGAACTTACGCCTTCAAATACCGAATATAGCATAACGATGAAATGATTATATGTTGTAAGTTTTTTTGTATATCGGTCTGCCTTGTTTTTCAATGCTATACGGTCTATTTTTGACTTACTTATGAATTTTAACAACTGTGAAAATATTGGCTGTCCGATAAAATTTGTATCTTTGCCCATGTCTTTGTTTATTTATTTTTAGAATAAATTTTCCAAATGCAAGGATAAGAGCGAGGGGGATTTTTCAAACCTCGCTTGTTTTTATTTTTTTAAGTTTTATCGGACAACAATGAATGTTAATAATATTTGCTTGCCAAAGAAACTTTCGTACCTTTGCGAACTTATTTATTCATAGGTGCATAAGGGTTAGGGAGAAAAATCAAAATGCACTTTTATACAACAAAATATATGTGCACATTTGACAGTTTGGGCTTACGCCCAGAAATCCTTAAAGCCATTAGCGAAATGGGCTTTGAGCAACCAACACCTATCCAAGAAAAAGCAATCCCAGTGGTACTGGAAGGGCAGGGCGACCTAGTAGGGCTAGCCCAAACAGGAACAGGAAAAACCGCCGCTTTTGGCTTACCCGTTTTAAGCCTACTTGATGAAAATTCATCAAAAACACAAGTTTTAATCCTTTCCCCTACACGAGAGTTGTGTATCCAAATCGCTAAGGATTTGAAAAACTACTCTAAATATACGAAGAAAATAAACACAGTA
>CAMZKQ010000128.1 GCA_947311265.1 uncultured Chlorobiota bacterium
TACTTCGAAATAATCTACTAATATAGTGAAAACCAATATTTTATACAAGTTTTTTACTGTTATTTTTGGCGAATTTTATCTTTTTTGTCATGTACTAAAAATTTGGATATAAAATAAGGTATAATTTTCATCAAAAGATAATTTTATTTCCTTTTTAAGGATTTTTTTACAATTATTCTAGTGTCGTCTTACACGGATTTTTTTTGAGTTTCCGTTTACGGTAAGTATTGCCTCGTTGTCGCACTCGCCATTGCCGTAATCGATAGACAAAGTATTTTCGCCTGCTGTTATGTCAATTATACCTTGTGTGAGCTTGTATTTGCAGCCCATATCGAAAATTAGTGGGGCTGAAATTGTGGCAGTATAGGCTTTACCATTTCTGTTTATGCCAGAAGCTGTGCCTGATATGCGGAACTGGTCATCTCGGAGCTTGAATGGAGTATCTTCTCCTGCAATTTTTTCTCTAACACGTTCGGAGGTTCTTGTTATTATTTTTCCTTCTGGTGTTATTATTTTTCCATCAGTTAGTTTTATTGTAACTTGCCGGAAACCGTCAGAATTTATCCCGTTTGAAGTAATTGTACGTGTTCCTTCTACGGCATACCCATCGATTGAGAAATTTTCGAGTGTGATGGTTCGTACACTTTCAGCATTTATCATAAGTCCTTGCTGGTCGATTATAATTTTCCCTTTACGGATTCTTCCGTAGTATCCTTCGCAACCGTCTTGCCCAAAGTCAAGTTCTATGTGTCTGGAATTGGTTGCTGCATCTACTGTTTTTGTTACTTCGGGTTTGCAATTGTCTTTTTCAAAGTTATTTTTAGTGAAGCCTCCATGTGTATCTGCTTGGTTGGCCATATCGCTAAAAATATCGTCGGCGGCAGCATCGTCTTCGGATAGGGCTACCATTTCTGCCTCAACAGTATCGTTGTCTTTTCTGCAACTTGTAAAAGCTACGCCTATGGCTAGCAATAAGGTTGCGGCGAATAAATAATATTTCTTGTTCATGATAAATAATTTATGGTTAGTAAAAATAATTGTTTGATATTAGTACTACACTTAAAAATTAATTTACCCTGATTTTATTTTTCACTTAACTAGTTTTCATTTTTTATACACCTTACCGAAAAGGCTTTTGTTTTTTCAAAGTCAATGCTTTGGAATGTTTTTTCGTTGTAGATTAATGCTCTTACCCAAACTGTGCTAGGGGTGTCTTCGGAGGACGACCAGTAGTAGCCTGTGGTTTCGAGGTTGCCACTAAATGAGCCGTTTTGATTCCTGTTGCCGCCAGGTAAGCCTGTAAATTTGGAGATATTACTGCCTGGGAAGTTTGAGAATTTCCAGTGTGATGTGCTTTCTTCTTTTAGTTTTGTTCCGGCTACATCTACTCCTCCGAGGTAGTTGGCAAGTGTTTCCCATTCGGTATTTGAGGGGAGGTGCCAGCCTGTGGGGCAGATGCCTTGTATTGTGCCGCTTGATGCTCCATTTACAACGCTGTACCAGGAGTATAGTTTTCCGTAATCGGCATTGTTTGAAGGGTTATCGCCGTAATAGAAGTAGTATTTATTTTCATCTGTATTTGATATGCTACCCGCCCCAGTACCGTCGATTAGGCTTGTTCCATTGGCGTATTTTGTGGAGCGTAGGTTTTCTGCCATCCAAGTTTGGTAGCCTATTTTTACAGTTTTATATTGGTTGCCTTCATAGTCTGTTACTTGTGAGCCATCACCTAAATCTCTGATTAAAAATATTTGGCTTGTTGCTGTTATTTCACTGTCTGCAACATCGGTAATTTTAAGTGTGTAATCGGCACCAACCTCTATGCTTTGGTCCACAATCCACTGGAAACTCCCATCGCTTGGTGTATCAGCTGCTACGACTAAGAATAACTCTGTTCCTTTAAAGAGTTCAATTTTAACGTTGCCTTCAATATTATCTGTCCATTGTATTTGGTAGGAAGTACCTAGTACCCAAGAGCTTGTGTCTTTTGGGTTGGTTACTTCAATGGCATAATTTTCTAAGGTTCTGATTTTAAATTCATCGCTCAGAACGTAGATATTTTCGTTGTTTTTATGGGTGAGTTTAATGCGGTAATCGCTCCCGTCTTCGTCTATATTTTCAACCGACCATGAGTATTCGCCATCGCTATTTGTTGCGGCTACTATTGTTTGTTGTGCTTCGAGCCCCTTGTATAATTCTATTTTAAATTGCTCACTAATATTGTCTTCCCAAGTGATGCTGTATGTACTGCCAGGCGCCCAGATTTCAGATTTAGTAGGTGTTAGCAATGTTATGGGGTTTTTCGTGATTCTAAATTTGTCGCTTTTATCATTTGTTGAAAAATGAGATATATCTGAAATTTTAATTTGATAATCTGTACCTTCGCTTAGTTCTGGGCTAAGCACCCAAGTATATTTCCCTGTATTTTGGGTGTTTTCGATAATTGTTTTTGCAAACACATCGCCTTTATATAGGTCAATTTTTACGTTCGACTCAATATTGGAGTTCCAGTTAATCTCTAAAATAGTGCCTGTGGCACTACTGTTGGTGTAGTTGGGGCTTTCAATGTTGATGTATTTTAGCCCAATTTTTCCTGTGGTGTATTCCGAAACTGTTGGGTAGTACATAATTAAATCGCCCCTTAGTTTTACATATGAACGGTAATAGTATTTTGTTTCGGCAAACCAGTTATCAATATCAGTTTCAAAAACTGTAGGGGCATTCATTGTTCCGTATTTAGAGAAATTGCCTTCTGTAAATATTTGTGGGTTGTTTTGCGTGCTGGACCAAATATGCCCATGTTCTATGATGGGGTATTTTTCGTCTAGCCCTGTTATTTCGCTACGCAGGGTTACTGTGCTGTCTGTAATATTTGTAACAGTATCTGCTTTGGCATAGATGTGTATGGTGCTACCGCCCGAGCGTGTTACAGGGTCGCTAACAAAAGTGCCGTTAGGCAAAGTGGGTTCTGGCTTTGGGTCATTATTTTTACAGGCATAAAAACTAACTGTAAGGGTTAGCAGAAAGCAGCTTAGTGATATTAACTTTAATTTATCCATGGTTGTAAAGTTGATAGGTTTTATTATAAAGTGTATAACGTTTCCAAAGGTAAGATAGTATTTTTAAATTTCTTTACACACAAAAACTCAGTAAGAAATACTGAGCTTTTATTTTTGATTAGAACTTAAAAAGCCAAAGCCTTTTTTGTATGTGTTATAATTATTCTGCAATAAGCAAAAGATATGAATTAGCAAGATAATTAAAGTGGTAATAAGGTGTCCTTTTAAGAGCTTTACTTAAAAATCCAAATCATCATTTTCGTATTCAATAAACTCAAAATCAACTTTTACAAGATGAGAGAAGCGAGTGCCTAAGCCAAGCATATCCTCGTCAATAACATCGTAGTGCCAGCGTACTTTTACGTCGGACACTTCGGAGAGGGAGTTAATTTGCATAATGACTTCAAAAATTTGTTTTGAAGAGGCAGTATTCAAATATTCTACATCAAAATCGAAAACGGTTTGAGGGTTTGCGTCTTTTTTATAATTTTTCAGCCAAGTGATTACAGGCAAGTAAAATTCGATAGCATTTTCGGGCAACGATGATTTTGAAAACTTAAACACGTTTTCAGCAGGGTGAAAATAAATATCAGGTGTATCTTCCGTTGCTTCAATTATTAATGGTTCCATATTTTTGTTATATTTAAAGTAAAAGACTAAAAAGTAGTCTTTTCCTTACAATTTTTTATTTTTAAACAATTTTAGTGATAGGATTTTTGGCAGATAGAACGGCGACTTGTAGTGTAAAAAATGCCATATCCTCTTCCAGACGTTCAAATGTATAATTAATTTTATTGTTGCTTTTAATTCTAATATCTACCAGCCCAAGCCCTGTTTTTGTTTCTGTAACATTTCCAAAATCCATAAGGATATTGTTATAATGCTCGTGCAATTCGCTCTCGGACATTGCATTAGTTTTATCAATACTTGCAGAGAGTGGTGCTATAAATTTTTGAAAAACAAGGTTGCCCGAAGTTAGAATAAAGTTGCCCTCTTTGTAGCTGAGGATAAAAATGCCTCTATTTTTTTTGCTCCCCGGAATATCGTTGGTATGCTTGCTAATATTTTGTAGCATTTCCACCATTATATTATACACTTTTTTTGAGGCTACATTCACATTCATTTGCCCACGAATAATGGAAAGTAGGCTAAGAATATTATCCCGATGAAACTGCCCGTTAAAATTAATCAGTACATTTTCATCTTCCATTCTTTGGTGTAATACTTTTACATCATCAATTGATTTTTCGTTGTTAATGCTTGGTACTTGCGTTGTATTTTTAGTTTGTTGTGGGATTTCTGTTCGGAAGTAAAAGAATGAAGACCCATCGTCTATATCTTTAAAGTCGTACAGTAAACGGTTGCCCGATTTTCTTGCCATTTCTATAAGCCCCAGCCCTGCACCGCCTTTATCGGTTAGCGTGCCATTGTATAGCATTTCTTTATGGAGTTTTTTTAATTGCGATTTCTCTAGCAAATTAATTTGGTCTAGCTTTGCACGTAGCTCAATTTCGTCATCTTTTTTTACTAGATTCCCTGTAGTTACATAGTACTTTTCCTTGCTGCGTTGTTTAGCAAACATTCCTGTTTCTTCATTTACTTCCGCTGGGTTTGCCCTACTTCTTCCTCATCTTTTTCTTGGTGCTTGGTTACATTCTGCAAACCTTCTATCATAATAAAGTATATCCGATTGCGAAGGGCAGTTTTATCCACCACTTTTTTCACATTTGTTTCAGCAAGAGCAAGTATTTTTTTCGACATTTTTTGCGAAAAGAAACCTCGGTAGATGTATTCAAAATCATCATCCTGTATTCTCTTAAAAAACTGGTAGGCTAAATCCACGATGTCATTTTTAGGAATTTCTGTCATTTAAGTAAGTTTTTTCAATAATACTAAGTATTGAAAACCGTGCCAAACTTGCTTAAATTTCTTTATTTTTTGTTAAGGTTTAGCAATAGTAAAGCAATAGTAAATATGCAAGGCTTAAAATTAGCGTTTTTTTCTCTTATTCAAAATTTTATTTGATAAAAAAATAATAAACGCAGAAAAACCTGCAAAAAAGTGCAGGTTTTATATTTTCTAACGTCTTATAATTTGTTCATCTAAACAAACCAGTATTTTTGCCCCTTAAACTTTATGCCTTGGCTCATCGGAAACGGTAAGTTTCTTGCGCCCTTTTCTTCTGCGTGAAGCAATTACTTTTCGTCCGCTTACGCTTTCCATACGAGATCTAAATCCGTGCTTGTTTTTTCTTTTCCTGTTCGAGGGTTGAAATGTCCTTTTCATGTTCGGTTATTTTATACTTAATTATTATTTTCTTTGCTTTCAGCTTACAAAAGTACATTTTTTTTTTTTGATACAAAAGGTTTCTTATATTTTTGCAGAAATAAAAGCAGAAGATTAAAATTGAAAATCATTTAAACTATTTTAAATTACTGAAAATCAAAGCCTAAACTCTAAACAGTTTAAAAAGTCGCATTATTATTTTTTTGCTTTTTAGACCCGTTTAAACCATTATCAAAAATGAAACGAATTTTCGACCTAATATTTTCCTTACTCGGGCTCTTATTTTTGCTCCCTCTCCTACTCATTATTTCTTTTTGGGTACTTTTGGATAGCCCTGGCGGGATATTTTACATACAGCAACGGGCGGGTAAAAATCGGCAATACTTTGGGCTAATAAAATTTAGAACCATGGCAACAGGCGCCGATAAAAAAGGGCTACTTACTGTGGGGGCAAAAGACAGCCGAGTTACAAGAAGCGGTTATTTTCTACGAAAATATAAAATCGACGAACTGCCTCAACTTATAAACGTACTTTTGGGGCAAATGAGCCTTGTTGGCCCTCGCCCAGAAGTGAAAAAATATGTCGATTTATACAACAAAGCACAGCTTAAAGTACTCTCCGTTCGCCCGGGCATTACCGATTTTGCCTCCATTGAATACTTTTCCGAAAATGAACTTTTAGCTAAATCTATTCATCCTGAAAAAACATATATTGAAGAA
>CAMZKQ010000129.1 GCA_947311265.1 uncultured Chlorobiota bacterium
TGAACATCCAACAACTTGTCCATAAGCCAGTGTATTCGAGCAGATAGCCAAAAATTACAGGCCCTACAAAACCACCTAAGCCACCCATAACACCGACCATTCCGCCTACTACCCCTACTTCTTCGGGGAAATAGTCGGGAATAAATTTATAAACAGCGGCTTTTCCAATGCCCCAAGTACTACCAAGTAAAACCATTACTACTACAAATACCCAAACATTGGCTTGGAAATAAATATTGGAAACGCCTTTGGCAAGAAGTTGTTTCTTTTTTACAACATCTCCTTTTTTAACTAGAACTTCTTGCCAACTTTCTTTTTGTGGCCATATAATATTTGTGCTATTATCGTCCTCTACTTTTTCTTTGGTAATCCGGGCATTGAAGGGGTATTTTTTAGCATCAATTTTGATATATTCTTTTGTAACTTCAGTTACAGTACCGCTAGCTTTTGCCATAATTCCCCTACCGGGGGAATAGATTTCCATACGAGGAATGGTAAGCATAAGGCTACCTAAAATAGTAACTCCGAGTACCCAGTACATTACTTTTCTGGCACTAAATTTATCGGACATCCAGCCGCCTAATGCTCTAACGAGTCCTGATGGAAGGCTAAACATTGATGCAAAAAGAGCGGCCATAACCAGTGGCATCATGTAAGCGTTTACGAAATAGGGTACTAGCCATTGGGCGAATGCTACAAACATACCAAAAACGAGGAAGTAGTATAGCCCAAATCGCCAAACACGCACGTCTTTGAGTGGTTTTAGCATCATTTTTAAGTTCTTGGTTGATGAGGCTGGTTTTCTGTTATTGGTGAATATAAAAAATGCAACTCCCATAGCAAGTAGTGCCACCGCATAAATAATTGGGAGCGTTCTCCAGCCTTCTAAATTTGCACCACCATCAGTAAGCGTGCCTAATAATTTAGGGGCAAAAAGGGTGGTAACTGCTGCACCTGCGTTTCCTGCACCAAAAATCCCTAAGGCAAAGCCTTGATTTTTTTTAGGGTACCACACGGAGGTAAAAGCAATACCGATGGCAAAGCTAACGCCTGTTAGTCCAAATCCAAAGCTGCAAAGTGCATAGCCCCAAAAGCTATCTACTGTGGATAAGAAGAACATTGGTATTGCAGTAAGAATAAGTAAACTGCCGTAAACTGGCTTGCCTCCAAATTTATCGGTTAAAATGCCTGCAGGAAGGCGAAAAATTGCTCCTGTTAGTACGGGTATTCCCATTAGCCAACCGAATTGTACGGGTGTCCAGTCGAATAGTTGGTTGTCGATAAGGAATGTTACTAGTACGCCGTTGAGCATCCATGCGGCAAAACAAAATGTAAAAGCTAATGTATTTATAGCTAACATTTTATGCGAACGTCCTGTTGCTACTGTTTCCATTTTAATTTATTTAATTGGTTATACTGATTTATGAAATTTGAGGTGTAAAGAGAATCCAACAAGACTTTCTTGTCGCATTCTTAGTTTAATTATTTTTTGCCCTTACGCCGGGTTCAATTTTTGTTGATTTCCTTAATGTTTTTGGGTCTCTGTTCCAGATTACAATTTGGTAGGCACGCCAGTAGTAGCGTATTGGGAATGTCATGAAGTGGCTAAACCGTGTAAATGGTATCATGCCTATTAAAAGTGAGGCGGATACCACGTGTAGTTTAACTACAAATGGCATTGCTGCAACGGCAGAAATATCAGGCGAAAGCAGTATTACTGAACGCAAATAAGGGGTCATGGTTGAGGCATACCATGTTGAACCCCAGCGGTATCCAAGTGCTATCCATAATCCTGTAAGGATTTGAACAAATAGAATAAGGTAAACGGCATAATCTGCTTTTGAGGTTACTACGGCAATTCGCTTATTGGTTATTCGGCGAACAATCAGTAGGATTATGCCAATAAATGAGGCTAGCCCAAACATGAGTGCCGAGGTTTCTAAAATCAGTAGGCGTACTGGTGTGCCGTTCCATGCTAATACTGCACTAGGCACAAGAAACCCAATGAGATGACCCAGCAGAATGGCTATAATGCCCCAGTGAAAGGCTTGTGTTCCCCAAAATAATTTTTTGCCTTCCAAAAATTGTGTGGAAAGCGATGATATTTGAAAGGAGCGATTTCTGGATTTGTTAATCCAACCTATCACTAACAGGAAAAATGCGGCATAGGGTAATCCTATAAAAAGAAAATTATCCATTTTTTTGATTTTTTTTGATTTGTTTCTGTCTTAAACGTTTTTAGCTTTAAAATTTTTGTTTTTGTGGCTTACAAAGTCCCGGTTCGCAGCCGCCCATTTTCTTAAAGAAATCTTGGCTAGACACTTCTGGGATTGAATATTGCTCGAGCGTCATGTTGGCATAATCTTTTTGCATTACGATAAGTAATGCTCGCATTAGCTTGAGGTAGATATTTTTATGGTCTAAAAATTTCTGTATCATTTGTTTAATGGCTGGCACCATGATGCAGTGCCCGAGTTCATCTGCGGACTCTTTACTTTCCATTTTAGGAAGTAGGTTTAGCATGTTGGGCAAATAATCGCCTAACTCACTTTTGCAGTCATTTTGTACTTTGTTGTGTTCGTTTTGGATATTTACCAAAAACTCGCCCCGTTTGTAATCTTCGCCAAACAGTACATATCCTACCTCCATAACGCAGAGGGCTTTTACCTCGAATGTTTTTACAAAATATTCCTGCATTTGGTTGGTGGTTCTTTCATTTATAAAAATTTCAAAATCGGAAAGCAAGTTTTCTGCTTTGGGATAGTTGGCTTTTATTTCTGTACAGATTTTGGATATATTTTCATGAAAGCCCTCTTCTGGGTATTGAAATAAATCGGCGAGTTGTGTATAGTGGTTCATCTTTTTGTCTGTAAATTGTAATTGTTAATTTCAAGCACTTACATGCCTCTAAAAGCACTCTCGATAAATCCGAAGCCTTTTTCGCCTTTTGTATCTGCGGTATTTCTTAGTAATTCTTCTGCTTCCTCACGGTGCATTGGTGGTATTACAAAGCGTTCTGCATGGCGGGCTAGCGATGTTAGCCTGAAAATATCATCGGCCATTTCTGTATCTAAGCTGGTGCTATCTAGCGTTCCTTTTACCATTTCTTTGTTCATGTCGCCAACGGTTATATCTCGCCTATGGATACGTACTGCCATTAGCTTACGCAATACGGCAACTACTTTTTCGGTATCTCCGGCAGTAAATAGGCTGGCCAAATATTTAATTGGTATTCTTGTATTCTGTGCATCGCTCCAAAGTTCTTCGGAAATGCTTTCGTAATTATCGTCTTTTTTTGTGCCCATTGCTGGCAATAGTGGTGGCACGTAAAATAGGTTCGGTACGGTTCTAAACTCTGGGTGAAGTGGGAAGGCTACTTTCCATGTTTTTACAAACTTATAAACGGGTGATTTTTGAGCGGCTTCAATGGTTGAGTCGTGTACCCCATTTTCCTTGGCGGCTTTTATTACTTCTGGGTCGAAAGGGTCAAGGTACATATCAACCTGTGCATCAACTAAATCTTTTTCATCTACCGATGCTATGTCTTTAATTTTGTCGGCATCGTAAAGCATTGCACCTAAGTAGCGGATTCTTCCTACGCAAGTGTGCATACATGCAGGTACTTGCCCTGTTTCTAGCCTAGGATAACAAAGGATACATTTTTCTGATTTCCCTGTTTGCCAGTTGTAGAATGTTTTTTTGTAAGGGCAAGATGTTACGCATTTTCTCCAACCTCTGCATTTGTTTTGGTCGATAAGCACTACGCCATCTTCGCCCCGTTTGTAGATTGCCCCTGACGGGCAAGAGGCTACGCATGAAGGGTTTAAGCAATGGTTGCACATTCTGGGTAAGTAGAACATTACCATTTGCTCTAACTGAAACATGGCTTCTTGTTCCGATTCTGATAATGCGTTTAAATTTTCATCTTTTCTGGCGTAATCTGGCGTTCCACCTAAATCATCGTCCCAGTTAGGGCCTGATTTTATCTTAGTTTTTTCGCCTGTGATAAGTGAAATAGGTTCGGCAACAGGCTGGTCATTACCTTCTTTTGCATCAAAAAGGTTGTTGTAAGTATAAGTCCAAGGTTCATAGTAATCGTCGATTACTGGCATGTATGGGCTGTGGAAAAGGTTGGCTAAGGTTTTGCCTTTGCCTTCACTTTTTAAAGCGAGTTTTCCGTTCCTCATTTCCCAGCCACCTTGGTAAGTATCCTGATTTTCCCATTTTGTGGGAAATCCTGTACCGGGTTTTGTTTCTACA
>CAMZKQ010000130.1 GCA_947311265.1 uncultured Chlorobiota bacterium
CCATTAATGGTAATTCTATCGTCCCAAAGCTGGGTGGAAAGTTCTACATCGAACTCGTCGCTGGTGAGTTCGTTTCCGGCTTGGTAATTTACGCCCACATCTACTGCACCGCCCATTTGCGAAAGCCAGTGATTGACTTGGTTGGTAACTATTTCGCTGGTATTTATTGGCGAGCCACCTACGGCCTCTTGGCTAAGCCCTGGTAAGGGCTGAAAGGTATTCATAAGTAGCAATGATAGAAATTGTTTATTAATAATGTCTTGGTCTAAGTTTTTAATTTGTTGATTTACGGCATCATTTGCTGGGGGTAATTTTATCGAAAATTTTAGTTCGGGTTCTGAAAGCAAACCCGTCATTGAAAGGCGGCATTCTGCTTTTGTTTTTGCATTTCGGTACTCTTCTTCAAGCATTAAATTATATAAGGAGGTTTTTTTGAGTGTATAGATGGCATTCAGGTTCAGCTCGGCATTATAGGGGTCGCCTTGCCACTTTATAGCACCGCCTTTTTCTATGTTAAAGTGCTTGCTAATTAGGTTTTTCATGGTAAATAGGTAATCTCCTTCTGTAATAGTATATACCCCAAACATCTCCATATTCCCGACTTTATTTATAGCTATTTTTATTTCGCCATTGCCTTTTGCCTTCATAATATCTCCTGTTTTTTCGTCCATTATAACTTGTAGTTCTGCACCCGGAGTAGCGATGAGGTCAATATTTATAGTCATTCCAGAGAGTTCTTTTTGTTGTGTCAAGCCAGTTGTTGTATCCGCTTGGTTTTGGGTGGACTTTTTAGTAAAGGTAAATAAATCGCCGTTTTCAGTTACTAATGCACTCGATGACATCGGGATAAATAGGTGGGTATTGTTTTTTGTGGTCAATGAAACGTCTATAGCTAAGTCTTCTAGGGGCCCAGTTATAGTGGCATCTCCGCTGGCATATACTGTACCGTAAAACGATGAGGTATCTGTCTGTTGGGTATTTAACAGTTGAAAATTATTAATATTTTCCACCTCAATATCCAAATTGAATCTTGAAAAATTATTATGAGAAATATTGCCCTGTATGGTGGCTTTGCCACTTTTCTTTCCGGAATTGAGGTGGATTGGTAAGATTTCGATATTATGGTTATTAATTTTTGTTTTTAGGCTGCCTTCCACATCATATTTTGTACCTAATTCTTTGACAATAAATGAGGCATATTTTAAATCCAAATTGCCATTAATTTGTGGTTGCTTTGTGGTGCCAGTAATATCAAATTTACCAAAAAAAGCAGAGCTTTTACGAATTTTAAAATAGTCTTTGTAATACGGCTTTAGGTTGTTGAGTTTAAAGCCTTTTATTTCTGCATTAAAATTAATCCTGTCCTTTTCAGGAAAATAAAACCCACTAATGCCAATAGAATCTTTTGTGTATTTTGTATTAACGTCTTCTGCGTAAAGCAGATAGGCTTCCATGCGTACACTCTCGGAGTCGGTATCCCAGGTGCTATTGAGCGATACTTCGCCCAATTTAATATCTTCAATTTCGAGGGCATTTATGGTGTCGTGGGTAATGATAAGGGGGGTTTTGTACACTTGCGAAATGATAGTATGCCCGGTGAGTAGCCCTTTAAGTTTTACCGAGTTGCCTGTAATTGGCACAAGGCTGGCTAGGTTTAAATTGGCCATTTGAAGGATTAAAAATGCCCCTTCGGAATTGGCAATACTGCCAAAGGCAGTAATTTTTTGCTCGCCATTAGAGAGCTCAAAATCTGTAATAGCAATAGATGATGAGTCGATAAACACCTCCGATTTCCCAATATCCCACACCGAATCTGAGAGCATTAGCACCGATGGGTGAAATTCAGAACGGATTTGTAGCCTGTTGGTGCTAGTGTCTTTTAGCAGGATTGTTGTATTTTTAATGTTAGCACTATAGCGGGCAGAATCTTTAGCATTGTCCCACTTTAATGCAATTTGCGAGCTATCGTTTTGGGTTTGGATATTTAGGCTAAGATTTTCAAAAAAAACACTTTTGCCTTGTGCCATGGTTTTGAACCCCGAGTTGGTTTGTAGCATTTTTTTATCGCTGTATGAGATTAAGTAAAAATCGGATAGCTGTGTATTGTCGTAGTTGAGTTTCGGAACACTGATGTGTATCCCAAAAGTATCGGAAAAGGCATTATAAATGCCTTCTATTTTTGCTCCTTTTGGAGTTTGTAGCTGAGGTACAAAAGAGGAAAATAGGGAGGCGGTATTTTTAAGTGTAAAGTTAAATTTGAAGACCCCTGCATTCTGTATTTTTTCCATTGGGCTTATAAATACCTCTTTTTTCTTTCCTGCAATTACTGGCAAAAACGAGGAGGCCATATACTCGCCAGATGCTGCTAAGGACTTAAATTTGAACCGCCCTTTTATAGTGCCATCAATAAATTCAGATTTTAGGGTAATCGTTTTTTCGGTCAGTTGGTCGCTACGGGTTCTAATTGCACTGGTGAGCGAAAATGTTTTTAAATCGACTTTTAGGCTATCTCTGTAGTATTTAAGTGGTTGGTTTAGTCTTAGTTTTCCTGTAATATTATCAGGGCTATCGCCCTGCATATCTGCCGAAATAGCAAAGGATAGCAGCGAAAGGGTATCGGCTTTCTCTATATTTAGTGCTTTTAGGTTGGCATGAGCCACAGCCATGTCAAATTTATATTGGGGAATTTTGGGCTTCAGGTTTACTCTGCCCCTAAAATCCATTTTAATATCGGGCATATTAATTTGCATGCTAATACTATCAAAATCCATATCGTACATTGATAGGTAGAGTTGGATATTTTTGTATGGGTATTTTTTCAGCATTATATTGTCAATAATACCAAATGTTTTGAGTTTGATTTTTTTATTAGCCAAGTAACTAAAATCAATTTGCTGATGAAAAGTGAGTTGTCCAAATTCTTTTTCGTTGCCTAATATTTTTCCAATTTTAAGGTCTTCGGCATCTAGCCGCCCTGAGATTTTAAAATTGTCTTTTTTGTCTTTTTGAGCACGAATAAGAGTTTCTATTTTCCCTAAATCGCTTCTTAAAGTGCCGCTAGATTTAAAGTTGTAAGTTGTGCCATAGGTACGCCCAGCGTATGAAATTTTTCCCATACCGCTAAGTTGCTCGGGCAGCGGTATTTTCACTGTTGAAGCGTCCGTTTTAAATTCTAGGCTAACAATATCATTGCGGCTACTAACCAGCTTATTTACACGCAAATCGAAAGTAAGGCTATCCATATTGGGCAAACCTGTAACTTTTGAAGTGAGGATAATTTGGGTATTTTTGCCATAAGTTACTTGTAAACTATCCGTTTTTAGTGCCGCAACTGTGCCAGAAATACCGCCACCAAGCCCAATGGTTTGGCTGAGCATTTTTAAATTAGGGGCAACATAAGATAAATCTTGAAGGCAAAAATGGCTAGTATCATTTATAGCGGCTTCAATATTTATATCGGTAAGGAAATTTGAAAAACTGTGAAAGGAGTGGTATTTTAAATTAAGGCTATCTAATTTTACTCTTGATTTTACAGTTTTTATTAACAGGCTGTCCAAGAAAATGCCACTACTCGAAATTGTACTTTTGTAGGTTTGTAAAGAGTCTAAGAAAAAACCGCATTGCTCTCTGAATGTTAGATTATTGATTTTCAGGTCTATACTGTCGTTAATTAATTTAATGCTTTGGGCATCAAAATTAAAGTGGTGTATGTGTAAATCGCTAAAATTAAAACCCGAGGGGACACTATCTGGCTTTAGTGTTTTGTAGGAAAATTGCGTGTTGGAGAGTTTGAGTTTTTTACACTCTAAAGTAAAAGGTGCTGTTTCTTTTTTCTCTTTTTGCTTTTCAGAAGCAAAGGCATCTATAAAAAATTGCAAGTTGAGTGTGCTGTCTTTTTTTTGGTAAATATTACAGACTATCCCATCGATATTTACCTTGTCTAGCGAAGCACCTGTTGCCGAAATGTTAAATCCATCGGGAATTGCCCTAAGCCGCTGTATAAAAATAAGCGTGTCTTTTTGCTCGTCCTCTAAGTAAAGTGATTTTACCCAAAGCCCATCAAAAATAGAAAAGGCTACCTTATCTATGGTTACTTTTGTGTTCACCTTTTTCGAAAGCCAATTGGCCGCATAATGAGCCAATTCTGTTTGCACAAAACTACTTTCCATAACGAGTCCTAGCAGCAAAAATGGGACTGCAAGCATCCATAAAATAATAATAATTTTATGATAGAATCTTAAATTATCGTTACGCTTTTTTTTCACAAATTGCGAACAGTTTTCATTATTTAAAACGAGCACAGTTCATAAAACGATGAACTGTGCTTGCTCTTTTTAGTGTTGGGTAAGCGGGAAATCTTTCATCAGGAAGTTTACCTCTTTTCTTACTTGCTCAATAACGGTATCGTCTTCGGGCGATAAAATGACTTTGTCGATAAGTTCAACAATAGTTAGCATGTGTTGCTCTTTTAGCCCACGGGTGGTAACTGCCGGTGTGCCTACTCGTATGCCCGAGGCTTGGAATGGCGATCGGTTATCGAATGGTACCATGTTTTTATTTATTGTAATATCAGCTTTCGCTAGTACTTTTTCTACTACTTTGCCTGTGGTTTCGGGTACTTTTGTACGCAAATCAATTAGCATTGAGTGGTTGTCTGTACCACCAGAAATTACTTTGTAGCCTTTGGATACAAAGGCTTTTGCCATTGCTTTTGCGTTTAAGAGAGTTTGTTTTTGGTAGTCCTTAAATTCTTGTGTAAGGGCTTCGCCAAAAGCAACTGCTTTTGCTGCAATTATATGCTCTAAGG
>CAMZKQ010000131.1 GCA_947311265.1 uncultured Chlorobiota bacterium
ACAGCTATGCGGCAAATTATACCGAAGAATTGAAAAAAGTAAAGATTAAACCCGATACATCAGGGACTGTAAAATGGTACTCTGCAAAAGAGGCATCGGCACTTTCTGTGAAAAATGACAAGCCGTTATATATTTTCTTTTATCTGAGCTGGAATCAAGGTAGTAAAATCCAAAGCAGTATCAATTACAGAAACCCAGAAATAGCAAAATTGTTAAACGAAAATTTTTATCCTGTAAAAGTAGATGCCGCATCGCCCGATAGTATGGTGCTATATAACCAAACCTTTAAAGGGGCTACAAAAATAGCCCCACATCAGCTCGTTTCTGCACTTCTTAAAAGTAATTTGAAATTTCCTGCCGAAGTTTATATTAGTGCCAAAAAAGAAAAACTAAATGAAATGCACGGCTATAGTACGCCAGTTCGGCAGGAGAGTATTTTACAGTTTTTTGCGAGCAAAGCCTATAAAGAAAAAACATATCAGGCATTTTTAAAAACATTTAAAAGTAAGATAAAAACCAAACCGTCTGAATAGTTTTATAAACCCTATCCATTTAAAATGCAATTTATATACTACTTTATATTAGTCCTTTTTTTTATATTACACAGTTTTTTTGCTGCAACAAAAATTAAAAAAAAAGCCCATCAATTTGTTTTGCCCACTACTTTTAGGCTGTTTTACAATTCCCAGTCGGCAGTGCTACTGTTGCTTGCTGGTTGGCTTTATTTACAAATAGACCACACTGTGCTTTTTGAGTTCTATGGGCGTGAAATTTTAGGCTGGTCTTTAATTGCCATTGGTAGCGTATTGGGCTATATCTCATTTTCGTCCTACAATACTGCCGAATTTCTAGGCTTTGCCGAGGAAAACGAATTGACCAATTTGTCGGTAGATGGCATGAATAAATACGTTCGCCACCCTCTTTATTTTGCCACACTTATCTTACTTTTAGGAGGATTTTTTATTGCCGCCAATTTTGAATATTTAGGTTTTATGATACTTAGTATCATTTATCTAATTGTTGGTACACTTCTCGAAGAGAAGAAACTAATTGTTACTTTTGGGCAAGAGTACTTAGATTATAAAAAAAATGTACCTATGATTATTCCTAATTTTTTTATAAAGTAAAAGGAGTAGAATTTGTACATATTTCTAAATCTGCACACCTTTTAAGAACGTAAGCATCAAATATTAACACACTCACAAACAACACACTAAACGAACACAATCGAACATTTATAAGTAAACCGTTAAAAATTAAAAGCTAAACACCCTACTCAAAATTAAAAATTCATTACATTTACAACCTCAACTTAATTTAATATAACATGAAACGCAGTTCAATACTTCTCCTTTTTTTAATCTCTTTTTGTTTCTCCGTAATGGCACAGCAAAGCATTTTACTTGTAACAGGAAAAAGAGTATATGTTTCGGAAACAAAAATTGATAACGACTTAATACTTTATAAAACAAAAAAAGGCAAAATTAGAGCCTTTGCTATTGAAGAAGTATTTTCGCTCACAAGGAAAGATAATGTTGAAGTTATTTTTTACAAACCAGATTGCGAAGACGTTTGCTTTAAAATAAACCAAATGCGAGATTACTTACACGGGCTAGCCGATGGCAGAGAAGCAAAAATGTGGCTCCCCGCAGCAGGCGGTTTTATTACCGGTGTTGCAGCAGGAAGATATACAAACCCTGTTTTTTCAGTACTTGCCCCTGCCTTATTTTCTGGAGGTGTTGCACTGGTTACCCCCAAGCCCGAGAATTTAGATATTCCACAAAAATACATTAACAACGAACATTATATTACAGGATTTCAAGAAAGCACAAAAAAGAAGAGAATTATAACCAGCCTTATTGGTGGCGGAGTTGGTATTGCCCTTGGCATTACAAGCCGAAAATTTATTCCACTATAAAACACATTAAAGCACCAAGCAGTTTACCCTACAACCCCAACAGCCGTAACTGTATTTATTTTACTTATCATTTAAAATTAAAAGAATGAAAAAATTTACAACTTGGCTATTTCTATTATTAGCAACAGCACTTGCAGTACAAGCACAAAGCTTTGCCGACACTACTTGGACACGCACAATGGGCGGCTCGCTAGACGAACCCTACTACATCGACCGAGAAGCAAAAACCAATTTAGACATAGCCACTGACGGCGGTATTTTCATGCTCACCAACACCACCTCCTACAATGGCTGGATAAATGATACCACACGCAACCAAGACTGCTGGCTCATAAAAATGAATACACAAGGCGATACACTTTGGACCAACGTATTTGGCGGTGACCAATACGATGCTGCTACTGCAGTGGTTGCAATGCCCGATGGCGGCTGTGCAGTCTGCGGATTTACCTCCTCCAACGAAGGCGACCTTACTGGCAACCACGATGGCAGTGCAAGTGGAAGACCAGACGGTTTCATTGTACGATTTTCTGAAACCGGCGAAATACTATGGAGCAAACTATACGGTGGATCAAGTGGTGGAGCAGGCGGATACGATAAACTTTACGATATACTACTAAACCCAGAAGGCAAACTAGTTGCCGTTGGCGAAAGCTCATCTATAAATGGCGATTTACCATTAGATTTTACAATGTATGGCGGTGGCTGGTTCCTTAAAGTAGAGGCCGACAACGGTACTGTCTTAAAAAGCCACAAACTCGTAGGCCCCAACCATAGCGAATGGAACTCTTCATTTTTCTATAAAATAGTTCAAACAGAAAATGCTAACGGCTACCTAGTAGCTGGTTCGCAAAACGAAATTCTAAATAATACAATCTGGGTAGCAGGGCTATCCAACGATGGAGCAAAGTTATGGGAAAAAATGGTTGGCTCTAATTCTGATGTCCAAATAAGAGGACTCGCCTCCAGTGCCACCGGAGGAGCAGTTGTCGTATCCTACCTTAAATATTTAGCTAGCGAAAATACCGAAACTGTAATCGGCGAAAGCGACGTTTGGACTATAGAGATAGACAATACCGGAACAATTACCCAACAAAGCCTATACGGTGGCACAAACCACGACATACCTTACGATATTATATCGGACAGAAACGGCGGCTATTACCTGTCATGCCACACCCTTAGCGAGGATATTTATACCGACCAATCCTCCAACTTCGGCAACGCCGATTTCTGGCTACTACACCTTGATAGCCAACTAGATACAATTGCTACTTACCGCATGGGAGGCAGTGGGTCTGATGCGTTAAGTGCAGCAGCAATTTCCCAAGACGGTGATGCCCTCTACATTAGCGGCTACTCCACTTCTAACGATGGCTTTTTACATACCAATTACGGTGGAAGAGATATTTGGGTCGCCAAATTTTGGAACGAAACAGTTGGTATTTCTGAAATAAATACATCTAAATTTAGAGCCTACCCCAACCCAGTAAAAAACAATTTAGCCATCGAAAATATAAAGCATGGGCTTATAATTTATAACCTTTTTGGGCAAAAAGTATTAGAACAAAAAACCACAGAAACTAAGCTAAGCCTAAATGTATCTAGCCTTTCAAAAGGGATTTACTTTTTGAAATCCGGAGATGAGACAATTAAATTTATTAAACAATAAAACCTTAATTGTTGTACCACAAAAAAAGCAAGCTCTCAATAGAAAGTTTGCTTTTTTACTAGCCTTCAAAATTTGGATTTTGAAAGACCATTATAAACTTGTATTTTTGAGCTTGATTATAAAACGACAAACAAATAACAAAATATTCAAAATGGAAAAAGCAGTACCTCAAATAAAAAAAAAATAAGAGTAGGCATAACCCATGGCGACATCAACGGAATTGGCTACGAAGTTATTATTAAAACATTTCTAGACAAGCGAATTTACAACCATTGCACAGCAATTGTTTACGGCTCGCCAAAGCTAGCAACTTACCACAAAAAGGCCATTGGGCAGAACGACTTTATGTTCAACATCATTCAAGATGCCGACCAAGCCAACCCTCAGCGAGCAAATATTATTGAATGTACCGATGGTGAAGTGAAAATTGAGCTCGGAAAAGCAACTCCAGAAGCAGGAAAAGCAGCATTTGATGCACTAGAAATGGCCACCAAAGATTTGGCAGAAGGCAAAATAGATGTACTACTTACCGCACCAATCCACAAACACAGCATACAATCAGAGGACTTTAAATTCCCCGGACATACCGAATACTTGGGCAGCAAATACGATAATGCCGAAACCTTAATGATTATGGCCAGTGATTTTTTAAAGGTGGGCGTAGTTACTGGGCATGTGCCAATAACAAAAGTGGCAGGGCAGCTTAGCGAGGAAAAAATTATTCAGAAAATTGAACTCCTTAGTGCATCTTTAAAAGCAGACTTTGGCATTAGAGGTCCCAAAATTGCAGTGCTTGGGCTCAATCCACATGCTAGCGACCAAGGGTTAATAGGCACAGAGGAACAAGAAATTATTGCTCCTGCAATAAAACGTGTTAAAAATCAGAAAATTTCAGCATTTGGGCCCTATGCTGCCGACGGCTTTTTTGCCTCCGGTGCATTCCGCAATTTCGATGCCGTCTTGGCCATGTATCACGACCAAGGGCTTATCCCTTTTAAGACGCTTTGCGGTACTTCTGGAGTCAATTTTACTGCGGGGCTACCAATTGTTCGCACCTCCCCTGCACACGGTACAGCTTTTGAAATGGCAGGAAAAGGCGAAGCCTCCGAAGAATCATTTAGAGAGGCTTTATACATGGCACTCGATATTTTTAGAAAGCGAAACCAACTGGCAGAACTTAGTGAAAATCAATTAGAAATATCCACTAAGAAATCTAAATACAGAGGACGATAAGTTTTTTAACTAAAACCAAATCTGCATTTTAAATTCAAAAAACTAAAAAAATGAGCTTTTTAGAAAAATTTGTAAACCACAAAAAACACGAAGTTTGGCTACGCTTAGCCGAAGAATTAGGTGGAGAAATTCAAGAGAATTTAGTATTCAGAAATAGAATGTACTCCAACTACAAACATTGGGTTTCGGCATTAGATATGTTTGAAAAACCGGGCTACCGGTATGGTGGTTATCAAACCCGTTTGCATATTCCTGTAAATTTATCCGAAGATTTTGATTTTAATATTTCCCCTGCGACCTTACTTTTAAAATTTCAGGACAAAACAAAATCCAACATTATACTTACTGGCGATGAGAATTTCGACAAGAAGATGGTCATTAAAATGTCTAACCATTCAGTATTTCCACAGCTAATAACCAGCGAACTAATGCACTTAGTTTGGGATTTACAAAAAATGGAAATTGATTTCCATAAAGAAATGCACTACCAAGGCATTGCTATTTTAAATATAAAAAAAGATGGGCGTGTTACAGATTATACCGAGCTAAAACAGATGTACTCACTGATGTACATGCTACTTGATAATTTATCGGCAGCTAAAATTATTGACTCAAACCATACGCAACCATCTGGTACTGAAATACTTAATGCTATTTTGTGGTAGGCACAAAAAAGGCATAAAACTAAACCTGCAATAATCTAATTTGGATTATATGCTCTTAGTTTTATGCCTTTTTTAAAGACTTAACTTTTAAAAAATTTAGTTTGCTCCCAGCATATAACCTACTGAAAGTCCAAAATATACGTTTTTTTGGCTAGCATCATCAGTTAATGGTTTTGTTTTATCAGAAGCCATTGCATAATTCGTTTTTGCATATTTGCTACTTCCTGTATTTATGTAGTTCATAAATCCATATCCAGCATCAGCCTCCACAATAACTCCCATAATACTCACACCAATACCTAAGTTTACACCCACATCTAGTTTGTTTAACAAATCGCCAGTACCGCCAGCATTATTATCATTAGAAAATGGTTTCAAAGGGTCAAAACTAGTACTTGGCTCATCAAACATATTTACAGTCCATACTTGGTCGTCGCCAGTAACCATATCAATTTTTGTAGTTTGATTGGCAGAAAGGGCATAAGCCAAGTAAGGGGCAACTGTTACAAAAGCAGGCCCAAAGCTATATTTCGGGCCAACACCTAAACGCAAATAATTAACAGACTGCTTGTAGTCGTACTCATAAAGTGGGCGTGCTGGCCAATCGGCATCTGCCTCATTTCTAGAATCATAGTCGCTACCCATCTGATTGAGCCCTGCAAAAGCGGCTATAGAAAGGTCGCCTGTTAAAGGAATATCTGCAAGTAAATCAACATTAAGCCCCTTGGACATCGACGAGCCTGCTGGCGAATAGAAATTAATAAGGTAGCCAGACATAGTGCCACCAACTTTAACGCCATACTTTTGAGCACTTACTCCAAAAGCAAGTAAAAGAGCAAATGATAATACAGTAATCTTTTTCATAAAATTAAGTTAATTAAGTTAAAAATATATTGATTTAGACAGCTTAATACCAACATTAAGTTTTGTCGCTCACAATATATAAAACTTGAATGAGAAAAAAGAATGGTTTAGGTTTGATTAATTTTCAAGCCTCTTTTTTTAGAGCATAATCAATCTTTCAATATTTTATTCATACTAAAATAAATAATGGCACCAGCAATTAGAGCGATGCTAATATAGACTATACCTGCGGTGTATTCTTGAAAAATAATTTTTCCTGACCCAAAAATGGCAAACATTACAAATAGGCAGCCTGCAAACCAGTTTAAAAATAAAAGAGGGTAGCCTGTATCGCTTTTTACATCAGGGAGTTCTGCTGCAATTTTTTTCCAGCCAAAGCCGCCGGGGTGTACCTTCCTGTAAAAAGAATGTAGTTTCTCTTTATCGGCAGGTTGGGTAAGTAATGTAACTGTTAGCCAGACTGCGGTACTCCAAATTACAATAATTATTAGGCTTAATTCAAAATCAGCTTTAAGCACCTCTAAATTAAAAATATAAGTCATTACAGGATAAATTATATAAGGAGCAAGCATGGCTGCAATTTCCGACCATGCGTTGATGCGATAATGAAACCATCTAAAAAGTAAAACTGGACCAATACCGCCACTCATGGCTAAAATAAATTTCCAAGCATCGCTAATTTTATCAAATTGCGTGGTGGCAATGAGCGAGAAAAACATCAATACAAAAGTGGTAATTCTTGAAATTTTAACGTAGTATTTTTGATTTTCGTTTGGTTTAAGAAAAGGTTTAAATAAGTCGTTTACGATATACGATGTTCCCCAAACAGTTTGCGATGCCATGGTGGACATGAAGGCTGCCAAAAATGCAGCAAGCAATAAGCCCAATAATCCCGATGGGATTAAATCTCGAATTAGCATCACGTAAGTTGCCCCTTTATCGGTGGCATCTGGGTAGAGGATTAGGGCGGCAAGGGCGGCAATAATCCACGGCCATGGGCGAAGGGCAAAATGTGCAGTCTGAAACCAAAGCGTGGCTAATAGCGAGTGTTTTTCGTCTTTGGCAGACATCATGCGTTGTGCGATGTACCCACCGCCGCCAGGCTCTGCCCCGGGGTACCAGCTGCTCCACCATTGTACACCAAGGTAGGCTACAAAAGCGGTAAAGCTCATTTTCATGATGCCTCCGGCAGATATATTTTCACCTGTTTCGGGTTCGGGTAGGAACTCAAAAACCCATGCGGGTAGTTTTTCTTTCATGCCCACAATGCCGCCTACATCTACATGCCCAACTGCATAAATGGCAAGCACAATACTACCAGTCATTGCAATGATGAACTGAAAAGAATCGGTAAGCGACACGCCCATCAATCCCGAAAGGGAAGAGTAAAGGGCAGTGAAAAGGAGTAGCCCAGCAACGGCTATTAGATGTGAGCTAAATTCGATACCGAAAAAAACATATTGGCTTTCGCCAAAAATACTAAGTTCTGGGAACATTACTTGAAGGATTTTTACCATCGCCAAATTTACCCATGCCATTACTACGATATTCATAAATATACCGATATAAACGGCACGAAAACCCCGTAAAAAATTAGCTGGTTTGCCCGAGTAACGAATGGAAACGAACTCGGCATCGGTAAGTATGCCTGAACGCCGCCATAGGCGGGCGAAGAAAAATACGGTAAGCATGCCGCCAAAAAGCATATTCCACCAGAGCCAGTTGCCTGCTA
>CAMZKQ010000132.1 GCA_947311265.1 uncultured Chlorobiota bacterium
AATCCTAACAGACTTGAAACAGTACTCAAGTTCAGAAATACACAAATAACTTATTACTACTCCAAAGAGATAGAGGATAATTCTAGCAACAATATATCCATATCTTACTACCTAGTACTCAATAACGGGCTAAGTGTGCTTTACGAAAATGAAAAACTAACCTTTATGGAAGGCGACCAGCTAAACCAAATGCCCGAAAGCACCAAAGACTACGTTCTCGAACTATTGCCTAATGCAGAACTTTTAGCATTCTACTATAATACTGCCGACGAAGAGAAACCAGCCACTTACGACTTGTACTTCAAACATGGTCTAAACATTGAGCTTAAAACAGACAATACAATAAGCTATTACAGCATGACCATCTTACTTATAGACAACTTGCCAATAAAAGCACAAAACTTTATTGCCAGTGAAGCAAAGAACTTACAACTAACCGATTTTTGGTACAATTCTGATAACAACAAAGAAGCATGGAACATTTCAATGAGTGGTGATAGAACCATAACCTTAAAATCTGATTTTTCATTAAACTCAATGGCAGACTATGAAATCTCGGCAACCGATTTAACAGACCTGCCAGTGAATTTAATTGCCTATATACGAAACAATTACCCCAATAGAGAAATCAGTTATTTCCTTAAAGAATATTCCGAAATTTATACCGAAATAGTTTATGAAATAGGATTAACCGATGGAACAACACTTTACTTTAATGCCTCTGGCGAATTTCTGAATGAACTTAGAGGACATACAAAGCAACTCACAAAGCCACGAAAAAATAAGCCAACCAAAAAAATAAGACAAAAATTTATAAAACCAAAATCAAAAACACACAGGTATTGGTAAAACCTACTCGCCAAATTACAAACAATTAGCTAGTTAGGATTTCCCCGTATGCCCAAAACCACCAGCACCACGCTTGCTCTCTTCAAGTGCATCTACTAAAATCCAGCTAGCTTGTTCATGCTTGGCAATAACCATCTGGCAAATGCGTTCGCCATCGTTTACCGAAAAATCTTCCGAAGAAAGATTAACTAAAATAACGCCAATCTCGCCACGATAATCAGCATCAATAGTACCCGGCGAATTTAAAACAGTAATTCCACTCTTGTAAGCAAGCCCACTCCGAGGGCGAATTTGTGCCTCGTAGCCCTGAGGCAACTCAATAAAAATACCCGTTTTAATTAATCGCCGTTCCAGCGGCTTTAAAGTTACACCAGCTGCCAAGTTGGCACGCAAATCCACACCCGCCGAAAATTCAGTACCGTATTTAGGAAGTTCATGCTTCGATTTATTTATGATTTTAATTTCGAGTTTAGATACTTTATCCATCTATAAATATTTATTGTTACTTAAATTTTATCTTGTCCTTTCTGTAAAATAAATTACCTTTGTAAGCAAAATTAATAAAATGGCAGATATAAAAAAATTAGAACAAACCGCATCTCAAATCCGAAGAGACATTGTACGAATGATTAATGCACCAGCATCGGGGCATACTGGAGGCTCGTTGGGCTGTGCAGATATTTTTACCGCACTCTACTTTGAAGTAATGGAGCATAACCCAAAAAACTTCACCATAGACGGCATAGGAGAAGACCTGTTTTTCCTTTCCAACGGGCATATTGCCCCCGTTTGGTACAGCACCCTTGCACGAGCAGGCTATTTTGAACCCAGCGAACTTGGCACACTTCGCCAGCTACACTCCCGCCTACAAGGGCACCCCACAACAATGGAAGGCTTGCCGGGCATTCGGATTGCATCGGGTTCTTTAGGGCAAGGCGTTTCCGTAGCAGCAGGCGTAGCCTTAGCCAAAAAGCTAAACGGCGATAAAAAACACGTATTCGTACTCACCGGCGACGGCGAACTAAACGAAGGGCAAATCTGGGAAGCCGCTTTATTCGCTGCGGCAAGAAAAATCGACAACCTAATTGCAATTACCGACTATAACAAACTACAAATCGACGGTAAAACCGACGAGGTAATGCCCCTTGGCGATTTAGCCGCAAAATGGAAAGCCTTTGGCTGGGAAGTTTTAGAAGCCGACGGCAACTGCATGGAAGATTTAGTCGAAATATTTGCCATTGCAAAAGGCTGCTCTGGGAAAGGGAAACCTGTAATTATTCTAATGAAAACAACCATGGGAAAAGGCGTTGATTTTATGGAAGACAAGCACGGCTGGCACGGTACTGCCCCAAATGCAGAACAACTTAAAGCAGCCCTCTCGCAACTAGAAGAAACTTTGGGAGATTATTAATACAAACCCCTTAAATAAAAAAATGCCAAACAAAATAGTTGCTTGGCATTTTTTATATTCCAAATTTTAGGCTTAGCTAAAAAAACCGCCCAAGCCTTTTGTAATGCCACCCAGTAGGTCGCCAGACTCCTCCTCGCTTTTATCGCCAGAAAGTAGGCTCATCATTCCGCCCATAGAAAAAGCACTCTCGTCCTCATCTTTATCTTTTACCAGTTTCATTACAAAAGGCACCATAACAGAAGCCGCTTTACTCGCAATTGCCTCAGGGATACCAACTTTAGAAGCCAAAGCTGAAACCACCTTATTAGTAATTGATGTAACAATTGAGTTCTGTGCAATGTCTTTTACACCGCCCGAAAGTAAATTCGTTACCCCCGAGATATTACCTCCCATAATTTCATCTTTAAACCCACTAAAAATAGTTTCAGTACCCACCTTTACGGCATCATCAGCCAAATCTGGCTGAATACCTGTACTATTTACTAGAGTGTCTTCCATCTGCTCTTTCATTGAGCCAGAGAACATTGCTGTTAATTTACTTAGCATAATTATTGATTTTGTTTCTTCGGATATTCCGATAGTATTAATAAAAATTTAACTAATAACCCTTAGCGTACCAAGAATTACGTCTTCAAATATATATATATATATCTGAAATTTAA